>JAAXGM010000011.1:659-5182 GCA_012267435.1 Gemmatimonadota bacterium | reverse complement strand
CCCGCGAGCCGCATCTCCACTTCCCCGAGCAGCTCCCCGTCCCGCCGTACCGCGAAACGGGTGCCCGCCTCTCCGGAGCGCACGCGCTCGGCCCGCCATCGGGGATGCGAGGGAGCGCCTTCCGCCTCCGCCGGCGTCTCCCGCCCCACCGCATCGATGCCGAAGGACTGGACCGGCGCGCGCGACACCCCGCACATTGCGCGCAGCGCCGGGGAATCCCAGCCCGCCACCAGCGTGCCCGCCCGCGGCACCAGGTTGATGAAGCGCTCGAAGGCGAAGCGGTAGGCGATGTCGTCGCGGAAGATGTCCGCGTGGTCGAACTCGACGTTGTTCACCACCGCCGTCCAAGGCAGGTAGTGCCACATCTTGGGGCCCTTGTCGAAGTACGCGGTGTCGTACTCGTCCGCCTCGATGACGAAGAGCTCGGAGTCCGTCAGGCGGAAGGAGATGCCGAAGTTCTCCGGAATCCCGCCGATCAGGAACGAAGGATCGAACCCCGCAGCCTCGAGCATCCGGACGACCAAGCTCGCGGTGGTGGTCTTGCCGTGCGTGCCGGCCACCGCGACCACGTGGCGGCCCTCAAGAAACTCGCCCTTGATCACGGCCGCGGCCGACGTGTGGCGCAATCGCCGGTCCAGCACCTCCTCGAGCTCCGGGTTGCCGCGGCCGATCGCGTTGCCCACCACGACCACGTCCGGGTCGGTGGCCAGGTTGGCCGGATCGTACCGGTCGGCGTACTCGATGCCCAGATCGTCGAGCATCAGCGACATGGGAGGATAGACGCCCCGGTCGGAACCGGTGACCCGGTGGCCCTTCGCGCGCAGAAGCCCGGCGAGCGAGGCCATCGCGGTACCCGCGATACCGATCAGGTGGTAGTGCATGATTTTCTCGGGGAACCTGGATGTGTCCCTGTCGCGCATCACCCTGCCTGCCGCTGCCGCGATACCCGTGGCGTGCGGCGCATCTCGCGCATCCATCCGACGACCAGCGCGCCCACTACGATGACCCCCAGCACGCCACCCAGCCTCGCGCCCGGGTATGGTCCGGTTGCGACCTGCGTGAAGTAGTCGGCGCATGTCAGAGTCCCGACGATGCCGGGCATCAAGGCCGGCGCCGCTGCGCCGAGACGGGCCAGCCCGAAGAAGACGGCCCCGGCCGCGAGTGCCGCGGGCACCCAGGTGAGAACCGATTCCTCCAGTGGCCCCGGCACGGAGAAGACCCCGGCCGCCAGCACCAAGACCCAAAGGGCGACGCGCGAGCGGAGTCGGGCGCCCGACTTCAGCGCGAGGCCGCTCATCAAGAGCAATCCCGTCGTTCCAAAGAGAAACCCGGTGGTCGCTCCAAGCGGCCCGGCCAAGGCCGGGATGAAGGAGTTGGTCCCGGCGACGTCGGGCCACCCGGGAAGTCCCCCGGCGACCCACTCTCCGAGCGTCACGACACCCAGCAGGGCGGCGCCCACCGCCAGGGCGAGCGACGGCGATGCCGGCGCCTCCGCCTGCCCGTCCCGCCCTTCTCCGAGCCATCTATGCGCGAGGGCCGCCCCCAGACCGACCGCCGCCGATCCGAAAAGGAGTCCGAGAAAGCCCCCGAACGCGGCGATTCCCGCCTGAAGGCCCCACGGCTGCGCCGGGGAGAAGAACGACTCGGTACCCGGCCAGGAGTTCGCCTGTCCGAGTCCGAGCGCAACCGCGGCGAGGAGGGCAGCCCGGACGAACAACCGCGTATCCAGCCCGCGTCTCGCCCACGTGACCGCCGACAGCACGCATGCCCCGACAAAACCGAGCACGAGCACCAGCACGGCGCACAGGTTCACAAGGTTGCGGAGCGCCTCGCTGCCCCCCCGGGCAAGCTCCCACTCCTCGGGCACGTTCACGAAGCGAGCCACGTCCACGATCTCGTCGCCGGCGAGCAACACCGTCAGCCGCGCCTCCCCGGGGATCTCCGACAGTGCCGCCCGATCATCAAAGGTGAACCTCCAGTCCGTGCGCTCCGGACGGGCCGTCTGGACGGCGCCGACTTCCTCGATGGACTCCGGGCCCATCCCGAATCTTGCCTGGACGGCGCCAAGCGCGGCCGCTCGCGCGGGCTCCTCATCCAGATGCGCGCCCGGACGTGCCTCGGGGAGGATATGCCGGATCCGCAAGGGTTCCGCTGCCGCGTCGAGGTGGACGCGCAGCTCCTCGACCCGCTCCTCGGGGTCGGCCTGGAAGTCCAGGAGACGCACCATCCATTGAGGCCTGCCGAGATAGGTGCCGAGCAGGCTCTCGTACACCTCCGGTCCGGCCTCCTCGAAGACGTACTGGTGGTCGTCTCCCCGACCGCCATCCACCCGGGCAAGGGGTCTCCAAGACTCCACGGAGTGTCCGCGCCGGGTCAGCGTGTCCAGGGCGACGGCGATCGCCTCGCTCCTGGTCGCGGTCAACCGCGGCGCGGCCCCGGCACTCGTGAACTCCACGGCACCCCAAGCGAGGACGCCGATCACGCCCAACGCGTAGACCAGCTTGCGCTGCGAAAGGAAACCCCGGATGGCCGGGGACACCTCGGAAATGGGCGACTCGGCACCGGTCCTCGCGTCCGCTTCCGGCTCCACGTCCGCGGGCGGTTTCCAAGCGCGATTGTACGCCCATTCAGGCGCCATCGCGCGCGCGCCGATCTTCAGCCGCGCCCCGACCACGATCACGAGCGGAGCCAGTCCGGCCGCCACCACGACCACCCGGTCCAGGAGAATGCCGGACGCGGATGATGCGAAGAGTGGAATCGAGAGCAGCGAAAGGTTGTAGGTGAAGTGGGAGAGGATGGTCGGAACGAGGCCGAAATAGAGGTAGATCACGCCCCAGAGAAGGGCGGGAACCGTGAGCTCCACCAGCCGGGCGTACGCCGGCTGCTGAGGGTAGTTGGCGTGGCCGGCGGCAAAGACGACGGCCTGCAGCACCACCGCACCCCAGATCCAGAGGCTCTTCCGTCCGTAGCGCGCTCCCAGCAGGGCCGCGCACGCGATGGGGATGGCGCGGAACGCGCTTTCCTCCCAGAAGGCGGCGAAGAGGGAAGTCGAGACCGCCACAAGCCAGGGCTGCGCCGTCGCAAGCAGGTCGGGCTGGACGAGTGCCTCGGCGGGGGACCACCAGCCCTCGATCCGGGACGTGGCCAAGTAGAAGAGCACCACGTAGCCGAGTTGCGTTCCCAGGAGGAGGTACGCGCCCGCGGTGCGGCCGAGCGCCGGAGTGGACGCCGCCACTTCGGGCGACCAGAATCGCCACTGCTGGAGATGACCCGGGAACGCACGCCGGCCGAGCGACTCTCCCGCCAAGAAGATCAACGCGAGCAGCGGAGCGCCGAGGGCGGCGGTCGCGCCCGCCAGGACCAGTTGCTGGGCCAGGAACGTCCGGATCGAGACGGCGGGGTCGTAGCTCATCCAGCTGAGCGGGAGGGTGTTCATGACCCCCAAGCCGAGCAGGACCGCGGTGATGGCGCCCCAGACGAGGGCCGGACGCCAGATGACCAGACGCTTCCTCATGAGGACGGCCGTGCCGCCCACGCCTCCAACAAGCAGGAATAGGACGATGAAGACCGATTGCGATGCGAACGCGATCGCATCGTTTCTCGACCGCATGTCCCGGTAGCGCTGAGAGAAGGCCTCGGGCACGAAGACGAAGTGCGCAAGCTCGGAGGCGCGCTCGCCCGCAACCCGGATCCGCAGCCGAAAGCGGCCATCCCCCACCGTGGCGTCCATCCGCTCGAACACGAACGCGTGATCCACGCGCCCGCCGGGCTGCGTTTCCTCGGACGATTCGAGGAGCTCGAACGAGGAGAGATCCACCCCCCACTCCGCCGCCGTCCCTTCGGCGACGGATCGAGCCTCGACCTCGGCCAGGTTGCCGCTCCCCGGATCGTCCTCCGGGAGGCGAAGGCGGAACCCGTACGGCTCGCCCGCCGGCGTAAAGCGAACCCGGCTTTCCTCGACCACCCCCTCCTGGAAGCGTCGCACCGTCCACAGGTACGGCTGATGGATCCCACGCTCGGCCAGCTCCGCGAACGCGTCCCGCCCTCCCGCCTCCAGTTCGACGTACGACTGTACCTCGGGGTCGGTCTGGCCGAAGGTGGCGGCCGTTCGAGCGTCCGCCGGGTCCCATCCGTACCGCCTCGCCAAGGTGTCCGCCCGGGAAACGGCGGCCTCGCGGTCCATGGCGAGATCCAGCGTGACGATGGGGAAGGCGGTGGGGAAGAACCGGACCGCGACGACAACGCCGGCGACGCCAAGGAGGCCGAAAAGGATCCAGGGGCCCGGTCGACGCGTCATGTCACCTCCCGCAAATGCGGCGACGGCTAGCCGAACAGCAGTCGCACGACCCACACCGCGAACAGCATCGCGGCGATGTCGGCCGTCAGCCCGGCGGGAATGGCGTGCCGGGTGCGTTTGATGTTGACCGCGCCGAAGTACACGGCCACGACGTAGAAGGTCGTCTCGGTCGAGCCGAACATGACGGCGGCCATTTTGACGAAGAGGGAATCCTCGCCGTACTCGG
>JAAXGM010000011.1:0-572 GCA_012267435.1 Gemmatimonadota bacterium | reverse complement strand
CGGGTTCAGCAGCGCGATGAGCGCATCCATCGCCCCGCTGGCGCGGAACATCCCGATGGCGAAAAGGATGGCCACGAGGTAGGGGATGATGCGCACCGCCACCCCGAAGCCTTCCTTCGCCCCCTCCACGAAGGTCTCGTAGACCGGCACCCGCTTGTAGAGCCCGTACAGGGGGAAGCCGACCAGGATGACGGGGATGACGAAGGCGGAGAGGAGCCCGATCAGCTCGCGCGCGAGTTCCATTCTCAGCCCTCCCCGCGCCGGTGATCCCGGCCGGTCTCCCGCGGCTTTTCTCCGAACGGGCGCGTCCGGTTGGGATCCGAGGCGCGTGACCCCGGGAGCTTCGCGTAGAGCCGGGTGGCCACGATCGCCACGAGCAGCGACAGGCCGGTGGTGATGATGATCGCGAATATGAGCCGGTTGATCTGGAGGCCGAGGAGCGCGAGCAGCAGCACCGGGGGCACCAACTGGACGCTCGCCGTGTTGACCGCGAGAAGCATCACCATGGGGTTGGTGGCGGTGTCCTCGCTCGGATTCAGTTTCTGCAGCTCCTCCATGGCCTTGACGCCGAA
>JAAXGM010000105.1 GCA_012267435.1 Gemmatimonadota bacterium | reverse complement strand
CTCGTGATCATCACCACCGGCGTATGGAACGCGCGCATCCCCACGGAAGTCACGCTGGGAGGGGGCGACCTGGGGTATGTTACCGTGGATGCCATGGGCAACAACCAGGGCGCGAGCGCGCCGGCCGAAATCCGGTTCGAAGACGGAGCCCCCGCGGATCCGGGCGGCGTGCACATCGCGTGGCACGACGCCTACGTCGACATGCTGTACGTCGACGAGGCCCATACCACACCCTTCACGGGCACGGTCCTGCCGGCCGAGGGCGTTGCGCGGACAGACGACGGCCAGACCTACGCGTCCCTCCACGGGGAAGCCTTCGAGAGCGGAGCGCCCCTGACCATGGAGGGCTTCCGCCGGGGATTGAGCGCGCTGGGCGACTGGGGGCACATGATCGTTGTTTTCTCCGTGCTCCTTTTTGCGATATCGACGGCCATCTCATGGAGCTACTATGGCGACCGCTGCGCGCATTATCTGCTGGGGGCGAACGCCGTCCTGCCGTACAAGCTGGTCTTCGTCATCATGCACTTCGTCGGCGCGGTACTGCCCCTGACGGTGATCTGGAACCTGGGCGACATCTTCCTGGCGATCGTCATCGTCCCCAACCTGATTGCGCTCTTCATGCTGGCGCCCAAGGTGGCCGAGGAGGCCAACGGCTATTTTGCGCGCAAGCCCTGGCTGCGGCAGGCGCGAACATCCCGTGAATAGGAACAAGCGGTGCGCCGAGCCGGGTTACTCGGGGGAATCGAGGCTGCGCCCCGAACCCAGGGCGCCATCGCCGAACCGGTTTCGGGCGAGGTCCATCACCCGCGAGATGCGGCGGGCGCGGTCCGGATCCGGATCGTCGGCCTCCGCAAAGAAGGCGAGTTGCGTTCGTTTCCCTTCGCTCGAGAATCCGCTGGCGGCGACCCCGAGGAGGCGCGCGGGAGTCCGGCGTCGGGACCGGAGTTCGGCGAGAAGCTCGCGCGCCACGCGAAGGATGGCCTGATCCGATTCCACCGGCCGCGGGAGGGTGCGGCCGCACTGGCGGGTCGCGAAGTCCCGGTCCCGGATCTTGACGGTGATCGTGCGCGCTCCCCCACCCAGTCGGCGAACGCGCCGCCCAACCGAGTTCACCTGTCGCGACAGCACCCCGTCCAGCTCATCGTCGTCGGAGAGGTCGGTGGCGAACGTCCGCTCCACGCTCACCGACTTCCGCTCGCGCACCGGGAGCGCGCCCTCGCCGTCCAGTCCCCGCACCCGGTCGTGCAGCCAACGGGCGCGCCGGGCACCGAACCAGCGCTCGAGCCATTCCGGCTGGACCCGCAGCACGTCGGTAACGGACCGTAGCGACCGGCGCTCGAGTGCCGCGCGAAACGCGGGGCCGATCCCGGGAATGTCCGCTAGGTCGAACCGCCGCATGAACTCGGATTCCTCTCCCGGGGGCACGATGCGGACGCCCGCCGGTTTGGCGAGTCCGGTGGCGAGCTTGGCGATGAGGCGCCGAGTGCCGCCTCCCGCGGAAACCGAAATGCCGGTGCGCGCCAGCACGGTATCGCGGATGCGCCGGGCGGTGTCTTCGAACGACTCCCCGGCCAGCATCCGCTCCGTGCCCGAGAGATCCAGGTAGAATTCGTCGATGGACGCCGGTCGAACCACGGGCGACAGCTCTTCCAGCGCGCGCCGAACTTCCCGGCCGCGCCGCGCGCACGCCGCCCTCGGCACGGGAACCACTGCGGCTCCGGGACACAAACGGAGCGCCCGCGCGGTTGGCATCGCCGAGCGGACCCCGTGCTTGCGCGCCTCGTAGGAGGCCGACGCGACCACTCCCCGGCCCTCCGGCGTCCCCCCGACGATGAGCAGCCGATGGCGTCCCGCGCCATCGGGATCCTCGAGGCGCGCCACCTGCACGAAAAAACTGTCGCAATCGACCAGAAGAATGCGCGGCGGGCTCGTCTTCAGCTTCCAGGTCCTCCCGCGGGTGGTGGTGGAACTCCGGGGCGCTTGCCTGTAAGATACGATGCCGATTCCCCGACGTACCACGCCTCGTCCCAGCGAGGCGCCCGGGAGAACGTCCCCTGCATACAGCGGAGCCTGCGACCATGGCCTATCCCCACGCACTTCCGGACCTCGGTTACGACTACGATGCGCTCGAGCCGCACATCGACGCGCGCACGATGGAGATACACCATTCGAAGCACCACGCGGCCTACACCGCCAACCTCAACGCCGCGCTCAAGTCGCACCCCGGCCTCCAGGGGCACAGCGTGGAGGACCTGTTGGGCAACATGGGCGATGTCCCGGAGGCCATTCGCGGCGCCGTGCGCAACAACGGCGGCGGCTACGTCAATCACGCGCTGTTCTGGGGCCTGATGACGCCCGGCGGCGCGGATGCTCCAAGTGGTGATCTGGCCTCCGCGATCAAGGCCGCCTTCGGCTCCGTCGACGAGCTGGAGCGCCGGGTCAACACCGCGGCCATCACCCGCTTCGGCTCCGGCTGGGGCTGGGTGGTCGCCACCGATTCCGGCCTGGCGGTGCGCTCCACGGCGAACCAGGACAGCCCGCTCATGGATGGACAAACCCCGATCCTGGGCGTGGACGTGTGGGAGCACGCGTACTATCTGCGCTATCAGAACCGCCGGCCCGACTATCTCACCGCGTGGTGGAACACGGTTAACTGGGATGTCGTGGCCGCCAACTTCGCCTCCGCCGGGTAGAACCGCCCTCCAGGCATCGCCGGATTCCGCGCTCCGCACCGGCGGCAGTTGCCGTCTTCCCGACTCGATGTGAGCGAGATGTGGTCCGGGCTGGCCTTGGAGACGGGCGCATGCTTCCGGCGCCGAGCAATATCGTTTCGAACCCTTGCGGACGGCGGAGGATCGGCGTATAAAATACACGTTGCGCGCTATAAACAAATGAAGTTTGGAGATGGGTCGGAGTGGGGCGATCCGAGCACTCTCCCGCTACAGCTGGATCTGGATGGGAGACCATGGGACGACACGGCATTCGGGCAGGAGTTTTCGTCTTCGGTGCACTTCTGGCCGCGGTTCTCGCGGGCCTCGCGCCCTCCTCATCCGCCGCGCAGAGTCTCCGCGGGTCGTCCCGCTCGCTGACGGCCCAGAACGCGCAGGCGCAGGCGCACGAATTCACCTACCTGCGCAACCCCGCGCACGTGCGGAGGTTCGTGGAGTTGGGCTACTTGGTGCCCCTGCACGGCAACCGGGACTATGACATCGATGACGAGGTCAGCTTTCCCTATGCCCGCCCGCAGGTTCGCACCTTCGTCGAGCGGCTGGCCGGGCAGTATCGCAGGGCGT
>JAAXGM010000104.1 GCA_012267435.1 Gemmatimonadota bacterium | reverse complement strand
CGTAGAGCGTCCACCATGCGCTACCCGGAGTTGCCCGCCACCCTGCTCGAACTGGAGCGGCGGACCCTCGAGCGCTGGCGCGAGGAGGATCTCTTCCGCCGCGGCATGGAGGCCTCCGAGGGCCGCGAGCCCTTCGTCTTCTACGAGGGACCGCCGACCTCGAACGCGCGCCCCGGCCTGCACCACGTCCTCGGGCGCACGCTGAAGGACCTCGCCTGCCGCTACCAGGCGCTCAAGGGACGCCGAGTCACCCGAATCGCGGGATGGGACACGCACGGGCTGCCGGTCGAGATCGAGGCCGAGAAGACGCTCGGCATCTCGGGGAAGCCCGAGATCGAAGCCGTGGGCATCGAGCGCTTCAACCGCACCTGCCGGGATTCGGTCTTCACCTACAAGGCGGACTGGGAGGCGCTGTCCGAGCGCATCGCCTACTGGCTCGACTACGAACGGCCCTACGTCACCTGCGACACCAGCTACATCGAGTCGGTCTGGTGGATCCTGAGCCGGCTGGCCAAGAAGGGGCTCCTCTACCGCGGCCACAAGAGCGTGCCCTACTGCCCCCGCTGCGGCACCGCGCTCAGCTCGCACGAGGTCGCGCTGGGTTATCGCGAGGTGGAGGATCCGTCGCTCTTCTTCCTCGCTCCTCTCCTCACCGAGGAAGGGGAGCCCGACCCGGAGGGACGCGCCTTCCTGGCTTGGACCACCACCCCCTGGACGGTGCCCTCCAACACGGCGCTGGCGCTCAATCCCGCCCTCACCTACGCCGAGGCGGAGACGGGCGGGCGGCGCGTGATCGTGGCGAAGGACCTGGTCGAGCGCGTGCTGGGCGAGGACGCCCGGATCGTGCGCGAGCACGACGCCCGCTCGCTCGAAGGGGTCCGCTACGCGCGGCCGCTGGAGGTGGTGCCCGTACCCGACGGCTCCGGGGCGGCCTGGCGCATCATCCTCGAGGACTTCGTCACCGCGGAGGACGGCACCGGCATCGTGCACATCGCGCCCGCCTTCGGCGCGGACGACTACACCGCCGGCCAGCGCCACGGCCTTCCCCTGATGCGCTCGATCGACGACGCGGGGCGCTTCCACGAGGGGCTGCCGGTGGTGGGGGGGATGTTCGTCAAGGACGCCGATCCCCTGCTGGTGGCGGAGCTCGACCGCCGCGGCAACCTCTTCCGGGCCGGCCGGGTGGCCCACTCGTACCCGCACTGCTGGCGCTGTCAGTCGCCGCTGCTCCACATCGCGCGCGAATCCTGGTTCGCCGCCACCTCGACGCTCAAGGAGGAGATGCTCGCCATAAACCGGGACACGGCCTGGTATCCTCCGGAGACCGGCGAGGGGCGCATGGGCGAGTGGCTGGCCGGCAACGTGGACTGGGCGCTGTCGCGCGATCGCTACTGGGGCACCCCGCTCCCGGTCTGGGTATGCGACCGCGACGACGACACCACCGAGTGGATCGGCAGCCTGGCGGAGCTGGAGGAGCGCGCCGGCCCGCTGGGCGAGGACTTCGATCCGCACCGGCCCTTCATCGACGAAGTGACCTGGCCCTGCCGGGAATGCGCCGGGACCATGCGCCGGGCCGCTCCGGTGGTCGACGTGTGGTTCGACTCCGGCGCGATGCCCTACGCGCAGTGGCACTATCCCTTCGAGAACCGGGAGCACTTCGAGCGCCACTTTCCCGCCGACTTCATCAGCGAGGGACTCGACCAGACCCGCGGCTGGTTCTATTCGCTCATGGCCATCTCCGCGATGCTCGGCCGGGGGATGGCGTTCCGCAACGTTCTCGTCAACGACCTGGTGCTCGACGCGGAGGGCCGGAAGATGTCGAAGTCGAAGGGGAACGCGGTCGATCCCTGGCGGGCGGTGGATGCGTACGGGGCCGATGCGCTGCGCTGGTACTTCGTCACCGTGAGCAATCCCTGGGTGCCCAAGCGCTACGACGAGCGCGGCATCGCCGAGGTGGCGCGCAAGTTCTTCGACACCCTCTTCAACACGTACCGGTTCTTCGCGCTGTATGCGAACGTGGAGGATTGGCGGCGCGGGGATACCCGGCCATCCGCCAATGAGAACGGCGCTGGATCCGGGAACGGCGCCGGGGCCGCGCGCGACGACATCGAGCGGCCGGCGGCTCGGAGCGAGCCGTCGCTCCTCGATCGGTGGATGCTCTCGCGGCTGCATCGCCTGATGGGCGGCGTGCGGTCCGACCTGGACAACTACCAGTTCACCCCCGCATACCGGAAGGTCGCGCGGTTCGTCGACGAGGACCTCTCCAACTGGTACGTGCGGCGCAGCCGGCCGCGCTACTGGGGGAAAACGGGAGCGGCCGACGCCGACGCCGCCTTCCGCACGCTGCACCTCGCCCTGCGCACGGTGAGCCTGCTGATCGCGCCGGCGGCGCCCTTCACGGCGGACTGGCTGCACCGGGCCCTGACCGGGGGCGAGAGCGTCCACCTGTCCCTCCTGCCGGCGCCGGACGAGGGATGCCTGGACGATGGGCTGGAGCGGGAGATGGACGCGGTGCGGCAGCTGGTCACGCTGGGGCGGGCGGCGCGCGAGCAGGCGGGGGTGCGGGTGCGCCAGCCGCTGCGGACGCTACAGGCGGCCGTGCCCGGTGGCGTCGCGCTCCGGGAAGAGGTGCTGGCGGTGCTGCGCGAGGAGCTGAACGTCAAGCGAGTCGCGTTCGTGCGGGACGCCGGCGACCTGGTGCGTCTCGAGGCGCGCCCCAACTTCCGCGCGCTGGGCCCCCGCTTCCAGAGGCACAGCAACGCGGCCGCCGCGGCCATCCGCGCCCTCGGGCAGGCGGAACTGCGCGCCTGGCGCGCGGGCGAGGCGGTCTCCATCATGGTGGACGGGGGGGAACACCCGCTCGGCCCCGACGACCTCGAGGTGGCGCAAGTCGCGCGCGGCGACTTGGTCGTGCGCGCGGCCAACGGCTTCACGGCCGCCATCGATTCCGCCCTGGACGACGAGCTGCGCGCGGAGGGGCTCGCACGCGAGCTGGTGAACCGGGTGCAGCGGCTGCGCAGGGACTCGGGCCTCGAGGTCACCGACCGCATCCGGCTCGCAATCTCCGGCCCGGAGGGCGTGCGCGCCGCCGCGGCCCGCCACCGCGCCTTCATCACGGGAGAGACCCTGGCGGTCGATGTGGTGGTGGCGGGGGAGGGGGACGGGGCGCCGGGGGTGTACACCAGCCACAGGGAAGTGGCGTTCGACGGCGCGCGCGTCGCGATCGCGCTGGCACGCGCGGGCGAGTAGTCGGCCGTCGGATGGCGCCGCGACCCTCCCGGGCCGTTCCTCCGGCGCGCGATGCCCGCCGGCCGGGGGTCGTCGTGACCGGGGTTGCCGGGCGGCGCGAGACGCTCACCGTGGCGGAAGGCCATCCCGAGCGGCTGGACGCGTGGCTGGCCCGCCACCTCGACCTGTCGCGCACGCGGGCGGCCCGGCTGGTGGAGCGGGGCCTCGTGCTCGTGGAGGGGCGGCCGGCCAGGAAGTCCGCGCCGGTCGCGGCCGGGCAGCGCGTCCAGGTGGAGATCCCGCCGCCCGATCCGGTCGACCTCGTGCCCGAGAACATTCCCCTCGCGGTGGTCCACGAGGACGACGCGCTGCTGGTGGTTGACAAGCCCGCCGGGCTGGTGGTCCACCCGGCGCCGGGCCACCCACGCGGGACCTTGGTGAACGCGCTCCTCCACCACGTCGCCGACCTGGCCGGGGTGGGGGGACGGTTGCGCCCGGGGATCGTGCACCGGCTCGACCGCGACACCTCCGGGCTGCTGGTGGTGGCCAAGAACGACGCCGCCCACCAGGCCCTCTCCGCCGAGCTGGCCGCGCGCAAGGTGGGCCGCACCTACCTCGCGGCCGCCTGGGGACACCTGCGCGACACCCCCGTGACGGTGGACGCCCCCATCGGCCGCCATCCCCGGGCCCGGCAGCGCATGGCGGTGGTGGAGGGGGGGCGCCGGGCGGTCACCCACCTGGTGGTGCGGGAGCGCTGGGCGGCGGCGGAGCTGCTCGACGTGCGTCTCGAGACCGGGCGCACCCACCAGATCCGAGTGCACCTGGCGCACATCGGGCACCCGGTGGTGGGCGATCCCGTGTACGGCGCGGGGCGGGAGCGGGGGGTGTCGGGGCCCGCCCGACGCTGGGCGACGGAGGTGGCTCGCCGTGCCGGCCGCCAGTTCCTGCACGCATGCGCCCTCTCCTTCACCCATCCCCTGCTGGGAACGCGCGTGCGCTTTCGCTCACCCCTGCCGCCCGACCTGGCGGAGGTCGCCGAGTGGGCGCGGACGCACGGTTGATCCGGATGAGCCTTCTGGGAATCCTCCCGCTGTGCGTCTCCACGCTCTCGCCCCCGCCGCCCCGGGCCGCGCCCCCCGAGCAGGACGCGTCAGGCTACCGCGCCCTCACGCGATCCAGGATCGCCATCCACTACGCCCCGGGCGATTCCCTGCGCGCCGAGCGACTGCTGAACCTGCTGGTGAACGCGCCCGGCCTGCCGGGCCTGCCTCCGGGCCTCCCCGCCACGGCAAACGTCTACCTCGCGGCGTCCGAGGCCGACTTCCTGCGATTCGCCGGCGGACAGGTCCCGGAATGGAGCGCGGGTCTGGCCATTCCCTCCACCGGCGCCATCGTCCTTCCCATGTACGCCGACGACCGCACCCGCGGCTGGAGCGAGGAGCGCGTGGCGCGGCACGAATGGGCGCACCTCGGTCTGCACGAATACCTGAGGGGCCTGCGCATCCCGAGATGGTTCTCCGAAGGATACGCGGAATGGGCGTCCGGGGGATGGAACGCCGCCGAGGGGTGGCGCCTGCGCATCGCCATGGCGGGAGGCCGCACGCCCCCGCTGGACTCGCTCGCCCTGCGGTGGCCCGCGGACCGGGCATCCGCGGAAGTCGCCTACATGCTCTCCGCGACCGTCGTCGAGTACCTGGTGGCGGCCGGCGGCGAGCGGGGCCTCGCGCTCTTCCTTTCCCGCTGGCGCGAGGGCAACTCTTTCGAGGCGGCGCTGCGTCGTACCTTCGGCGTCACCAGCGGGCAGCTCGAGGGAGACTGGGGCCGATACGTGCGCCGGCGCTATGGCTGGCTCCTGGTGCTGTCCCAGTCGCTGGTATTCTGGGCCTTCCTGGGGGCCCTGCTCGCCGTCATGGTGGTCGTGCGCCGCCGTCGCGGACGTTGGCGCATGGCGCGCCTGCGCGCCGCCGAACTCCCGGATGATCCCGCCTTCTGGCTTGACCCGCCCCGCCACCGACGGAATCTTGAAAGCCATGGCAAGAAAGCGAACCACCCGCCGGGCGGCCCGTAGCCGGCGGAGGAACCGTCGCCGCGACGCCGGCTCACTGCGCTTTTCGCGCAGGAACGGCATCCTCGGCCTCGCCGGGCTGCTGGTCATCGTCCTGGGGTACGCCCTGCTCGCCCAAGGCTCCATCACCGCGGCTCCCCTGCTGCTGGTTCTCGGCTACTTGGTGCTCCTGCCTCTCGCGCTCGTCCTCTAGAGAGCGGCGTCGCCAGGGTCGCCAACCCGTCGGCGCCGGCCCGCGTTCCTCCACTGGCCCGGTCCCTTGCTCCAGAGTACGATGTAGCAAGTTGACCTCGTGCCGCCGAGGGCTTCGGCGAGGAGGATGATCATGTACCGGGTTCCGAATCCGTCCCCGATCGCTCGCGTCCGTCCGGGCGCGCGCCTGGCGATGTCGATCCCGTTCCTCGTCCTCGGTCTCGCGGATGCGCGCCAGGCCGCGGCGCAGGCCGAGGTGGTGGAAGGGCATGCGCCGTCGCGCCGCATCGAGTCGATCCGCCCGCGCACGGGTCCGGCCGGGACCCGCGTCAGCATCAACACCGGAGGGCTGCCCGCCATCACCCCGACCCGCATCGGGCTCGGAGCCGCGCAGTTTGGATTCGAGGAGATCGGCCAGGAGTTGACCACGGAGCGAGGCCGGATCGACATGACCGTCACGGTTCCCGAGTGGGCGCACCTCGACCGTCCCACGGTGTTCATCGTCTTCGACTTCTACTTCCGGCCGCTCGCCCTTTCCAACTACTTCCACGCCACCGACGAGAACGGCATCCTGACCCGCCGGGGCCAGCTCATTCACGTGGGCGAACCCTGCTCGGTGCTGTTCGGCGAATTCGGCGACGTCTACGCGCTCGAAGGCGAGGAAGGCGACTGGGAGATGGGGACGGAAGTGGTCGTCCAGGGCGTCCTCACCGAGAGTTCGCCGTGTCTGCATGAGACCACGATCTCGGTCCGGAGCATGCGGCCGGCGCGCAGCGGTTCGCGGTAGCCCGCGCGCCGACGCCCTGGCGCGGGTCGCCGATTCCCACACAATACCTTGGCGGAGGACCCCATGAGACGCCTGCTCCTCGCTCTTGCCTTTGTCCTTCTGGTACCCTCCACCGCGCTCGCCACCTGGTCGATCATCGCCATCGATCTCGGCACCGGGCGCGTCGTGATCGCCTCCGCCACCTGCGCCGCCACGGGGCCCGACCAGCTCAAGCTGCTGCAGGCGGTGGTCGTGCCCGGCGTGGGCGTGGCCGCCGCCCAGGCGGGCGTGGACCGCACCCACGAGAACCAGAAGCTCATCTTCGCCGAGCTGCGGAACGGCACCGACCCCGTCGAGATCATCCGCATGCTGGAGGACGATCCCGACATCGAGCGCCGGCAGTTCGGCATCATCGACATGCTGGGCCGCGCCGCGGGGCGCTCCGGGGCGAACAACAGGCCGGTGTCGCTGGACATCCAGGGGCGCAGTTCGGACAACATCCTGTACTCGGTCCAGGGGAACATCATCGCGACCACCGAGGCGCTCACCGAGTCCGCGCGCATCATGCGGGAGGGCGGCGACGACGTCATCGACCGGGTCATGCGCGCCATGGAGAAGGCCGACGAGCTGGGCGGGGACAGCCGCTGCACCTGCGAGACCGAGCCCCTGCCGGAAGCCTACGCCGACTGCGGCGGCAAGACCTCCCACGTCGCCTACATCCTCGCCGCGGACCCGGAGAACACCCTGGGCGAATTCGCCGACAACCATCCCGAGGACCTGCGCGCGCCCTACAACGACGGGGAGTACCACCTCTACATCTCCGCCATCCCGACGAACACCCTGCCGCACGAGGACGCCAATCCGGTCCGAACCCTTCGGATGCGGTATGATGCGTGGAGGGAGTCGGGGGGGTAGTTTGGCTGGCCCACGGCGCCTGCCGCACACGAAGATGCCGTGCGCGAAGCGGTTGCCTCAACCGCGTGCCCGGGTTGACCCGATGCCGGACCGATGGCAAGCTATATCGCGTTGCGATACGGGAGGCTTGGGATGAAGACGCACAGTTCGATGCTCCACGTCCGGATGGACACGGAGATGAAGCGGAAGGCGACGGCGGCGCTTGCCGCCATGGGTATGACGGCCTCGGAAGCCGTGCGGCTGTTCTTCCATCGAATCGCGGTCGACCAGGCCTTTCCGCTCGAACTCAAGGTGCCGAACGCACGGACCCGCAGGGCCATGGCCGAGTCGGAGGAAATGATGAGAACGGGGACGGCCCGCTTCGCCAGCGCGGACGAGATGTTTGCGGAGCTTGAAGAGGTCGGCGGCCAGTAAACGGACGCGCCCGCCCCGGCGCGTGGACTTCACGCGGGGCTTTCTCAAGGACTGGGATCGGCTTTCGCGTTCGGGGCGATACGATCTGCATCGGCTCAAGGCAGTCATGCTCCACCTCATCGCCAACGAAACCCCGCTCGGTCCCGAACGGAGGGACCACGCATTGAAAGGCACTTGGGCGAATCACCGCGAATGCCATGTTGGCGGGGATTTTCTTCTGATCTATCAGCTCGATGATTCGCCGAAGCCGGGCGGTTCCATCAACTTCGTCCGCGCTGGCACCCACGCCGAACTGTTTGAATGACCACCGCCAAGGGTCCCAGGACGGTGCTTCTCGGGGCCTCGTGCAGCGCTTCAGCCACAGGACGGTGGTCAAGGTCTCCGGAGTCGCCCGGCATCTCCCTGCTCCTCCCGACGCGCAGCCACGCCGCCGTCCTGGAGCAGACGGCGGGAGAGGTGCCGGATGTGCGCGGCAACCAGATGTACGATCTTCACACCGCGGTTCTCATGCGCGAGCACGGCGTCAGCCGCATCTGCGCCCGGGACACCGGATTTCACCGGTTTCCGTTCCTGACCGTGGTCGATCCGCTGAGGCGGGGATAGGAGTGGGCGCTTCGGTCGGCCGGGATGCGAAATGGCCCTACCCGGGCGCTCACTGGTGGAAGTTCGACTTTCATACGCATACGCCGGCCTCGGTGGACGCCAGAGAGCCGGACCCGGACACGTCGGCCCCGGTCGCGCCCAGAGACTGGCTGCTCGGTTTCATGCAAGCCGAGATGGACTGCGTGGCGGTGACCGACCACAACTCCGGGGACTGGATAGACAGGCTGAAGGCGACGCTCCAAGCGATGGAGGAAGAGGGCGCTCCGGGCTTTCGGCCGCTGCACCTGTTTCCCGGCGTGGAGCTGTCGGTCAACGGCGGGTTCCACCTCCTGGCGATCTTCGGACCGGAGACGTCGACATCCGACATCGACGCCCTGCTCGGCGCGGTGGACTATCGCGGGACGAAGGGTGACGGCGACGGCGTTACCGGGAAGTCGGGACTCGAGGTAGTGGGGAGGGTGCTGGAACGGGGCGGCATTCCGATTCCGGCCCACGCGGAGCGGAAGAAGGGGTTGCTCCGGCTGCGGGAAGGCGGCAGCGGGAAGACGGAGATTGATCCCACGACCGTGGCGCAGATTCTTGAAGCGGATGGAATCCTTGCCATGGAGACCTTCGATTTCGGTGCGGACAAGCCGGAGGTCTACCAACAGCGCAAAGTCGGGTGGACGGAGGTGCTCGGGTCGGACTTCCATCCCCCCCGCGCTTCGGAACAGGACCGGCGTCCCGGATCCAGCTACACCTGGGTGAAGATGGCGGATCCTCCGTCGCTTGAAGGACTGAAGCTGGCGCTGCTGGACGGCGAGGACTCGTCCATCCTGCGGAGCGACCGTCCCGGGGTCGGCGCAATGAACCGGCTTCCCTCCCACTTCGTGGAGGAGATCGAGATCCGCGACGCGCGATACATGGGGCGCGGCTCGCCGGCGAGATTCGCCTTCAGTCCGCGGCTCAATGCGCTGGTCGGGGGCCGCGGCACCGGCAAGTCCACGGTTGTGCATGCGCTGCGGCTGGCCACGCGGCGTGAGCGCGAGCTGGGCCGGCTGCGCAAGGGCAGCGTCACCTTGGAGACCTTCGTACGCTTCAACAAGGTCCCCACAGCCCGCTCGACGGAAGGCGGGCTTACGAACGGCACCCGGATTCGCCTTGTGCTCCGGCGCCAGGGCGTGCGCCACCGCATCGGCTGGTCCCACGGCGGCGCCGAAGCGGTCGTGGAGGACCACGACGGAACCGGATGGGTCCAGTCGGCCTCGCAGAGCGTTTCCGCAGGCCGCTTCCCGATGCGGATATTCAACCAGGGACAGATTGCGGAACTGGCCGGCGACGACCAGGACGCGTTGCTGCGGGTCATCGACGACGCATCCGGGGCGTCGCGCCTGGCTGAGGATGTGGAGAAGGCGCGCCGGGAGTTCCATGCGACGAGAGCGAGGATCCGGGTGTTGGACTCGGAGCTGGCCGAACGTCCCGACGAAGTGGTCGTGCAGCTGCAGGACGTGGAGAGGAAGCTCGCCGCCTTCGAGGAGGCCGGACATGCGCGGATTCTGACCGACTACCGGCGCCGAAGCCGGCAGTGCACGGAGCTGGATCGCCACTTCGAGGTGGCCGGCGATGCGGCGGAGAGCATTGAGAAGACGGCCGAGGACCTGATGGCCGATGACCTGCCTGCCGGGGTCTTCGGCGAAACGGAGCCGGCGGACATTCAGGCCGTGGAGACCGTGGAGGCGCTCGCGCAGGCCCTGCGGACGGCTTCGGAGCGGCTCCGCCGGGAGGCCGATCGGCTGCGGGACATGGCGGATCGCGAGCGGGACGCGCTGCGGGAGGGGGCCTGGGCGGCGGCTGTCAAGGAAGCCTCCGAGGCGTACGAACGGTTCGTCGAGGAATACCAGCAGGGTGTCGCGGACCCTCACGAGTACGGCCGCCTCGTTCAGGATCGGACGCGCCTGCTGGACGAACGCGCCGAGGCGGACTCGAAGCGGGAGGAGAGATACCGCCTGGACGAATGGTCGAAGCAGCAGCTCGGCCAGGTGCTGGACGCCCGTCGCAAGGTTTCCGACCGCCGGGCGGGTTTCCTGGCGTCGGCTCTGGAAGCCAACAGGTTCGTGAGCATCGCGGTTCGGCGCTACGGGGTGGACCCGCGAGCCGTGGAGAGGTCGCTGCGGGCTGTCCTGGGAGTCGAGGACGGCAGGTTCGCGGGCGACATTCTGACGATGGAGGACGGGCGGCCCGATGCGGGGATCGTGGCCGACCTTCTCGCGGACCTGCCGGACGACGAGGAGGAGCGGCGACAAACGGCCGAACACCGGCTGGACGCCCTCAGGAAGCGCTTCGAGGAGGCCGCGACCGGAAATGGAGGATTCGGCGGCCACTTCAACAACTACCTCGAACGCGAGTGCTCGCGCGATCCCGCAAAGCTGGACGGACTGCTGGCCTGGTTTCCGGAAGACGGGCTGCACGTCGAATACAGCCGGTCGGGAGACGGCAGGGACTTTCGACCCATAGGGCAGGCGTCGGCGGGGCAGCGGTCGGCTGCGATGCTGGCGTTCCTGCTTTCGCACGGCGAGGAGCCGCTCGTCCTCGACCAACCCGAGGACGACTTGGACAACCATCTCATCTACGACCTGGTTGTGCGCCAGATCCGCGAAAACAAGAAACGCCGCCAGATCATCGTCGTAACGCACAATCCCAACATCGTCGTGAACGGAGACGCCGAGATGCTCCATGCGCTGGGGTTTGGAGGCGGCCAATGTCGGGCGAAGCAGTCGGGATCCCTGCAGGAAGCCGCCATGCGCGACGAGGTCTGCCGCGTCATGGAGGGCGGCAGGGAAGCGTTCCGGCGCCGCTACCGGCGGCTCGGCGCGGAGACCTCCGGTGCTTGAAGGCCGCAAGGCGCTGCACGACGCGATCCGGCTCGGGGAGACCACGTTTCTCGAGCTGAAGGAGGTGCGCTTCGCCGGGAACAAGGTTCGGGGTTCCGGGCGCGACGCCCTGGCCGACGAGCTCGCCGCGTTCGTCAACGGCCGGGGCGGCGTCTGCGTGCTTGGAGTGAACGACAAGTCCCGGGAGATCGTGGGAATCCCCGAGGATCGCATCCAGCAGGTGGTCGCTCTTGTTCGCGAAGTTTGCACGGACTCGATCAAGCCCCCGCTCGTTCCCGTCATCGACACGCTCCGCCTGCCCTCGGACACCGGCGAGGAGCTGCCGGTGGTCAGAGTGGAGATCGAACGCAGCCTGTTCGTGCACCGAAGCCCGGGCGGTTACCTGCATCGGGTCGGCGATTCCAAACGGGCGATGTCGCAGGACTACCTGGCGCGGCTGTTTCAGCAGCGAAGCCAGACGCGCATTGTTCGGTTTGACGAACAGATCGTCCACCAAGCCCGCTTGGATGCGTTGTTCCCCGGGCTGTGGGAGAGGTTCCGGACCCCCCGAACGGGTGATGACCGGGAGGGCCTGTCGTCCAAGCTTCACATGGCTCGGAGAGACGAACGCGGAGTACTCAGACCGACCGTCGCCGGAGTCCTGATGGCGTCAAGGGATCCGCGGGAGTGGCTTCCCAACGCCTTTGTCCAAGCGGTCGCGTACCGGGGCGGGCGAGTGCGGCCGCGCGGGTGGGGTACGCCTTACCAGATGGACGCGTCGGACATATCGGGACCGTTGGACCACCAGGTGGAGCAGTCGTGCCGGTTCGTTGCGAGAAACATGAAGGTCCTGGGCTTCAAGGAATCGGGCCGCGTCGACCGCCCGCAGTTCGACATGACGGCCGTCTTCGAAGCCATGGTGAACGCCGTGGCCCACCGTGACTACTCCATCCATGGCTCGAAGATACGGTTGCGCCTGTTCGACGATCGTCTGGAGATATCCTCGCCGGGTTCCATCATGAACTCAATGACCGCCGAGAATCTCGTGCACCTTCAAGCGTCCAGGAACGAAGTGGTCACGAGCCTGCTGGCCAAGTGCCCCGTTCCGGCCGACATCCCGTGGCTGGAAACGGACCGCGAAACGTTGATGGACAGACGAGGGGAGGGTGTGCGCATCATCATGGAGAACAGCCTGCGGCTGTCGGGACGAGATCCCGAGTACCGGTTGATCGATGACGCCGAATTGCTGTTGACCATTCATGCGGCGGCTCGCGGCGTCCAGTAGGTTTCCACAGGGCGCTTAGCTCAGCCCGGTTCAGAGCGCCTGCCTTACAAGCAGGAGGTCGGCGGTTCGAATCCGTCAGCGCCCATTTCCGTGAACGAGCCGCCCGCTCCGAAGCCCCGGACGGCATCGAGATAGCCTCGGACACCGCGGCGGGGGCAAGCGCGGGGCTGCTCACGTAATAACCTTTCGCGCGCGCGCGAGGTCCGCTACAATACCGGGCCGCGTTCCGCAGCCTCCCGCGGTGTCGCGGGGCGCGCCGGAAACCGGGGCCTGACGCGCATGGCGGCGTTCGTCACCTGAACCCGACCACCCCACGGAAACTTGATGCCTTCGTCAGAATTCTGTATGCGAAACGCCCCGAAACGCATCGGGAGAGCCCCATAACCGGCCCAGACGCGCGATCCTTGGGCTACCGGCGCTTGGCACCGGTCTTGCCCTGACAACCCCCGCGCGGGCGAACCGCCCGTTACGTAAACCTCCAAAACGAGGGAGAAGCCATGAATCGCTTCACCAAGTTCACAGTGGCCGCGCTTGTTGCGGTCCTGACCTTCACCGCCTGCGACGAGGGCACTCCGCCGCCCGTGGAGCCCCCGCCGCCGCCGACTCCCGTGGGAACGATCTCCGGGGCGGTGACGATTGAAGGGACGGCCGCCAGCGGCGTCACCGCCACCCTGTCGTCGGGTGCGACCACGACGACGGGATCGGGTGGAAACTTCGCCTTCTCGGGCGTGGAAGCCGGGACCTACACGGTCACCATCAGCGGCTACCCCGAGGACGCGACGTTCGCCCAGGTGACGCAGTCCGCGACCATCGCGACCGATGGTCAGAACGTGCAACTCAACTTCGCCGGTGAGTATATCCGCTCCTCG
>JAAXGM010000103.1 GCA_012267435.1 Gemmatimonadota bacterium | reverse complement strand
GGTGGGGACCAGCGCGGTGGTCTACCCCGCGGCGGCGGTCCCGCTGGCCACGCTGGAGGCTGGTGGCAGCCTCATCGAGGTGAACTTGGAGGACACCCCGCTCACGCGATCCGCCACGGTGGCGCTGCGGGGGGCGGCGGGGGAGGTGCTCCCGGCCCTGCTGGACTGAGAGCACCTCCGGCAGGGCCGGGAGGGTCTACTCGCGACCCGGGGTCAGGAAGCGCTTCGACGGTCCTTCACCCACCACCCGCGGCGATACCTCACGGACCGTGGCGGCATCGTTCGTGGCGTCCAGCGGGACTACCGTGCGGTATCCGTCTGCACCGGCCGTGGCGGAGCTGTCGGCGGTCGGCACGCCGTTCACCTCGATCCAGTCGAGGAGGCTTGGAGCGGTGACGGCCGGATCGTAGGTCCACAAGTGGACTTGCGTGATCTCCGCAATTGCGTCTCCGAAACTCAGCGCGCTCGTCGGAACCGAGAACAGCGTGTCGGTTCCCGCAACAGCCCCGAAGATCCCGTCCTGTACGCTGATCGCAACGTCGGTGAGCTCCCCGGGGCCGTCGTTGATTGCGCTCGACACACCACGGAAGGCGACTCCGTCGCTACCGGAAATGTAGTACCAGCCTGCTTCCCGGCCTTCCGGCTCGAAGAACACAACCAGCGCATAGTTGACCGTTTCCGTGTTGCCCTCCCCGAAATCGAGCACTCGCTGGCCGATTTCGAACCTCAACGCCTCCGTGCTCAGCTCGCCGGGATTGGCTGGCTCGACGAGCAATGCAGTTCGCACCGAGTCGGCCTGACGCCCCACACGGGCGCCGATATGCCAGGAAGTGACCGGCGCGTCGAACTCGTGCCCGACGATTCCCCACAGAGTGTCCGAGGCATTCGTCACTCGCAGGATGCCCTCGGCGATCTCGCCCTCGGCACTTGCGAACCCCCAGTTGTCCAGACTGCTCTCGTCGTCGAAGTCGTCGCGGAAGATCAGCTCCGCGCCGGGAAGGACGGTGACCTGGAACGACACCGACGCCGAAAGGCCGCCCGGATCTGTCGCGGTCACCGTGCCCGTCGCCGTTCCCACTGCGATGGTCGCCACAGTGAGCAGGCTGCCCGCAACCGACACGGTAGCCACGCTCGGATCCGATGACTCCGTCGAGTAGGACAGCTCGTCGCCGTCCGGGTCGACGAAGAGCGGAGTGTCACCCTCCAGATCCAGCGTTCCCGACCACCCTGCCGACCGTGAAATATCGTTTATCCCGCCTTGCGCCTCCGGGGCCTGGTTGACCCGCTCGATCACCGTGACGGTACCACTGAGCGATGCCGTCAGATCGTACGGATCCGTCGCCGTGACCGTCACCGTCGCGGTTCCGATGGCAGTCGCCGTCACCGTCAGCGACGAGCCCGCCACCGAGACGGTCGCCACCGCCGCGTCCGACGATTCCGCCGTGTAGGTCAGCGCCTGTCCGTTCGGATCGGTGAAGTAGGAGGCGACGTTCACCGTCTCGGAATTGCGCTCCTGTATGCTCAGCGACGGCAGCGAGTCCCGAGTGGTCTCCGGCGGCCGGTTGGGCTCCACGGTCACGGGTACGCTGAGGGAGCCGGACAGGCCGTCCGGGTCGGTGGCCGTCACCGTGAGCGTCGTCGAACCGGCGCCCACCGCGGCGGCGGACACCACGCTGCCCGCCACGGTCACCGTGGCCACGGAGGCGTTGGCGCTGGTCGCCGAGTAGGTCAGAGCGTCCCCGTCCGGGTCGGTGAAGAACGGTGACACGTCGACGTTCAGGGTGTCGCCCACGATGGCCGTTTGCGCGGGCGCGACCGGCATGGCCGGCACCGGCGGCCGGTTGGGCTCCATCACGGTCACGTTGGCGCTGGCCGCGGTGGAGAGCCCCGCTGGGTCGCGGGCGGTCACGGTGACCGTGGCGCTGCCGGCGGCCACGGCCGTGATGGTCAGGTTACCGCCCGACAGGGAGACGCTCGCCACGCCCGCGTTGGACGAGATCGCGGTGAAGGTCAGCGCGTCGCCGTCCGGGTCGCTGAAGAGGCCTCCCACGCTCACCGTGACGGACTCGCCGGCCGTCATGGTCTGGGCCGGAATCGACCCCGACGCGACCGGCGGCCGGTTGGGCTGCGGCGCCGGCCCGGGATCGGTGGCGCCTCCGTCTCCGGCGCAGGCGGCGGCCCAGGCCACGGCCAGCGGCGCCAGCGGACGAACGAAGCGACTCCGGAGACCGCCGGACGGGTGGACACCGGAATCAGACGGCAAACCTGAACCTGTCATTACAGACGTACCTTTTGCGTTGATTGGTTGGAAGCTCCGGCCTGCGGTCACAAGGTCGGTCCGTCTGCAACATTGAGGCCGCGCCCCGAAAAAGCGAAGTGACGGCCGTCTGGCGTCAGCGCGCACCCGGCCCTACGCTCTGCGGCCTCAGCATCAGGGCCGTCGCGGCGCCGGCGGTTGCGGCCCCGGTCGTGTGCGTCCCGCTCACCTCCACCCAGTCGAAGAGGGCTGTTCTCGCCTCGGCCCCGTCCAGGGGAAAGACCCAGAGGCCGATCGCGGTCAGGCGAGTCGGATGGTCGCTGCCCAAAGTGACCGCGAAGAGCTCCGTTTCGCCGGCCCACGCACGCAGCTCGCCGTCATCCAGCGATGCGGCGATCTCCGTAAACTCGCCGGCACCGTCGTGAACGGCATCCGAAACTCCGTAGGCACCCCCGATGACGACCCAGCGGTTCTCCGGGGGCCACCGTGTCCGATCCAAGACGTAGAAGCGATAGTTCGTGTCGACCCCGCCGACCGAGACGCCGGACCCGATGTCGAGCGCGTACCACGCGTACCGCTCGTGTCCGGTGGCGAAGATCACCGACGCGACCACGCTGTCGGTCCGCGTGCGTCCCAGGCGCGCGCGCACCTCCCAGAAATTGATCGGGGCCTCGAGGTTGCGGTTCGCGCGGCCCGCGATGCCGCGTTCGAGATTGGTGAGCGCCAGGATCCCCTCGGACAGCGCCGTGTCCGCCTGCTCCACGCCCCACGCCTCCAAGCCCGAGTCGAAATCCTCCCGGAAGCCGAGCATCGGACCCGGCACCACCGTCACCGCGACCTCGTGCGCCGCCGTAAGGCCGCCGGGATCGCTGGCCGTCAACATCAGCGTTGTCGTGCCCGCCGCCACGCCCGAGATCGACATCGTCAGGCCGGACACCGAAACCACGGCCACGCGCGGGTTCGAGGACGAGGCGCGGTAGCTGAGCGCGCCCCCGTCCGGGTCGTCGAAATACGGGGACACCTCCAGCGGGACCGTCTCGCCGGACGCCAGGCTCACCGCCGGAATCGAGCCGGTCGCCACGGGGGCCCGGTTCGGCCGCACCGTGACACCGGTGCTCTGGGTGGCCGCGAGCCCGCCCGGATCGCGGGCCGTGAGAGTCAGGATCGCCCTCCCCGAAGACACCGCGGTTACCGTCACCATGGTGCCGGAGACCGCGACCCGGGCAGCAGCCGCGTCCGTCCTCGCCTCGTAGCTCAGGCTGTCGCCGTCGGGGTCGGCGAAGTAGGGGGACATCTCCACCAGCACCGCCTGCCCCTCGATCAGGGTCAGGGAGGGGATGGACGCAGCGGCCACCGGTGCCCGGTTCCGGTCCGCGAGGGTGGGCCCGGTCGTGCCCGGGCGGCAGCCGACGGTTCCCAGGACCAGCAACAGGATCCCGAGCGACGCTGGCTCCAAAGCGCGGTTCGTCACGCTACAGCTCCGAAATCCCGACCGCCGTCACCCCCGAACCCATCGGCAGCCGGCCCTCTCCGGAATGAACCAGGTAGCCGGGCGCGACGCCGCTTCCCAGATCTCCCTGAAGCCTCCTGAGCGAGCGGGCCATGGCCGGCCGGGGCGTGGCGGTCTTCCTGACCTCGACGGGGACGAGTCTGGAGCCGGATTCGATCAGAAAATCCACCTCGACCCCCGACGAGGTACGCCAGAAATACACCTGTGGGCTCATCCCCCGGTGGGTGAGCGTCTTCAGTATCTCGCCAAGCACCGCCGTTTCCATGAGCTGCCCCGCCAGCGGACCGTGGGCCGCGTGGTCGGGATCCCCGAGGCCGGTGAGGTGGCAGAGCGTGCCGGGATCAACGAAATACACTTTGGGGGTCTTGACCAGGCGCTTGCCGATGTTGGCGAACCAGGGTCGGACGATAACGACCTGGTGGGTCGCCTCCAGCACCGATAGCCAGGCCTTGAGCGTATTCACCGCCAAGCCCAGGTCGCGCCCCAGCTCGCTCAGATTCAGAAGCTGTCCCGTCCGGGCCGCGAGGGCCCGCAGAAAGCTCTGGAACTGGGTGAGATCGCCTACCTGGCGGAGGCTGCGGACATCGCGCTCCAGGTAGGTCTGAACGTATCCGGAATGCCAGAGGTGGATGTCGCGCTCCGGGTTCGCGACCAGTTCCGGATAACCGCCCCTCAGGAACTCGTCCCAAAGTTCGCGGGGACGAACGCTCCTCATGATCCCGGTTCCCGAATCCGCCTCCCAAGCCAGCGGCGCGTGCAGCTCTCCGAAGGCTTCGCGGCGCGACATGGGCAGCAGGCGCAATATCGCGGCGCGTCCGGCCAGGGATTCGGTCACGCGATCGAGCAGAAGCAGGTTCTGCGATCCCGACAGAAGGTACTGCCCGGGCCTGTGCCTGGCACCGTCGATCCTCTCCCTGATGTAGGGCAGCAGATCCGTGGCGTATTGAATCTCGTCGAAGATGACCGGCGGCGAGAAACGAGCCAGGAAGGCGCGCGGATCCTCCAGTGCCGCGGCGCGAACGTCGGGAAGATCGAGCGACAGATACGCATGCTCGCCCCCGAACAAATGTTTCAGCAGCGTGGTCTTCCCCGACTGCCGCGGGCCGGTCAGCACGACGGCCGGAAACTCCGACGCGGCCCGTCCGAGGACCGGCTCCAGAGTTCGCTCCAAGTAACGCATCATGAGTTGGGGAAGGCGGATCCGCGTCGAGCCTCGCACCCGCCGGGAGCGGGCCCGTTATCTGTGTAATCTTGCAATGCTAGTGCAAAATTGCCATGAATTCAACTCGGGCAACCCGATCCTCGTATCCGGGGTCCGCCAGACATGCTCCTGGTCGATGTTCCCGCCCTCACCCTCCCCGCACATGCTCCGCCACCGCGCGGTGCGTCGCGTACCACACGTCGCCGCGGGCGTTGATGTGCTCGATCAGGCCTTCCAGGATCAGGATGCGGGAGCGGTGGCCGATGTAATGCGGGTGCATGGTGAGCACGAGCATGGTGCCCTCCTCCCAGGCGCGGTCGAACTCGTCGATGTAGACC
>JAAXGM010000102.1:4461-5057 GCA_012267435.1 Gemmatimonadota bacterium | reverse complement strand
GTTGACGATACGACACCTTCCGTGGGCGAAGGCATGATCCCAACTGAGAGCCGGATGCGGGAGATCCGCACGTCCGGTTCGACGAGCAGGGGGTGGAAACGGGCCTATGGGAGACGAACTATGCACCGACGCGAAAGCGTGCGGAGGATGCCGCGTACCCTAAGGGCACCGCGCCACCCCCTGACTCCACCGTGATTCAGGCCCTTACCATTCCGCCGAGGCGTCAAGTCCATGGACTTTGCGTCGGATGGGGCGACCCGGGGTGAGACTCGGAGGAGTCGGGGTGGCTGAAGGGGTAACACCAGCAGAAGCGGGTGTGCCGCCGACGAAGCTGGGTGCCCCCACTCGACTCCGCGCGCGGGCTTGGTTGGCTCCGTGGCCACCGGTACCGGCCACGAACTGCGCGGCTGCTTCACCGTGGTACCGCGGATAAGAGAGGTCCCCGCAGCACCTATTTGTCGCTCGGTTGCCGGCACACCGTGATCTGAGAAAACCTACGTGAGGGTCGAGATACTCCGGCGTACCGACCGGGATATCGGCGGTGGCGCCGCCAGAGCGCTCACGCATGAGGACGGCCACGACCCCCTCCTCTCCAA
>JAAXGM010000102.1:3800-4367 GCA_012267435.1 Gemmatimonadota bacterium | reverse complement strand
CCGGCATGATGCGGTCGTCGGGGATCGGGGCGGCAAGGTCCTCGTCCGAGGCCGCCTCGAAGGTCGCGATGGCCTTCTCGAATGCGCGGTCGAGCCACGCGACGGCCTCCTCGAGCGTCTTCACCGCCCGGGCCGCGGCGATCAGGCCTTCGAAGTCCATGTTCCACCCTTCCCCGAATGCGCCGTCCACGAACCATTCCACCGAATCCGCGGCGTGCGCGATGTGGCCGGCGACCGTGTAGAGCTCGGGCTGGGGGGCAAATCCCGCGTCCTCCTCCTCGAAGATCGAGATCATCTTCCTGATGTACCCGTGGGACGTTTCCAGCTGTGCGACGAGATCGGTGGCCTGCGACATGGCGTTTCTCTCTGGTGAAGTGTTCGGTCGCTATGTGACGGGGCGGCCAAGTCTAGCCCGGCCCTGAAGACTTCTCCAGCCCGATCCCGTTAGCTTTCCGCCGCCATGAACTCGAACGAGATTCCCAAACCGCCAACCCACGCGGCCGAAAGCTGGTGGGACGTCCTGGTCCATGCCGTGCGCGGCACCGGCGGCGACCCCACCCACGGACC
>JAAXGM010000102.1:1653-3681 GCA_012267435.1 Gemmatimonadota bacterium | reverse complement strand
CTGTCGCTGATCTACACGGTCGCGATAGGGCTGAGCATCGGGGTCACGGCCGTGGTGTCGCGCCGCATCGGCGGAGGCGACGGGGAAGGGGCGTCGCGCGCGGCCGCGCAGGCCGTTCTGCTGGGACTCGCGCTGGCGCTCGTGTTCGCCGTCGCCGGAGTGGCGTTCGCGCCGGACATCCTGCGGATCATGGGCGGCGACGAGAGCGTGGTGGCCACGGCGGCGCCCTACACGCGCATCATGCTCGGCGGCAACGTCGTCATATTGCTGCTTTTTCTCCAGAATGCCGCCTTCCGCGGGGCGGGCGACGCCGCGATCGCGATGCGCGTGCTCTGGATCGCGAACGGGCTCAACATCGTCCTCGATCCCCTGCTCATCTTCGGCCTCGGGCCGTTCCCGGAGATGGGGGTGAAGGGGGCCGCGGTCGCGACCACCATCGGCCGCGGAACGGCGGTGCTGGTGCAGGTCTACACGCTCTTCCGCCTCGGCGGCAAGCTCCGCATCCTGGCTTCGCATCTGCGCATCCAGCCCGCGCTCATGGCTCGGCTGGTGCGACTCTCGGGGACGGGGATGCTCCAGACCTTCATCGCAACCGCGAGCTGGATCGGCCTCATCCGCGTGACGGCGCTGTTCGGGGCCGAGGCGCTGGCGGGCTACGTGATCGCGATCCGGATCATCCTGTTCGCCATTCTGCCCGCGTGGGGACTGTCCAACGCGGCGGCGACCATGGTCGGCCAGGGGCTCGGGGCGGGAGACCCGGAACGCGCCGAGCGCGCGGCATGGATCTCCTGCAGGATGAACCTCGCCTTCCTCGGAGCGGTCAGCGTGTTCTTCATCGCCTTCGCTCCGGGGATCGTGGGGCTGTTCGGCGGGACCGAGGGGGCGTCGGCCGTCGGCGTGACCGGCCTCCGCATCGTATCCATCGGCTTCGTCTTCTACGCCTACGGCATGGTGCTGACGGCCGCGTTCAACGGGGCGGGGGCCGTCTGGACGCCCACCATCCTCAACTTCTTCTGCTTCTGGCTCTGGGAGATCCCGCTCGCCTGGGGCCTGTCGCTTCCAGGCGGACTCGAGACGACGGGCGTGTTCATCGCGATGACGGTGTCGTTCTCGACGCTGGCGGTGGTGGCCGCGGTGCTGTTCAGGCGGGGACGGTGGAGGCAGGCGCAGGTGTAGGCGCGGTCTGTCGGTGACAACGGGCCTCTGGCCGTGGTAGATTCCGCGCCATGCAGGGACTTCTCTCTTCCGGGCATCCGCTGATCTCCGAGGCTGGCGCGGACATCCTCCGCGCCGGGGGCAACGCCTTCGACGCCATCGTGGCGGCGGCGTTCACCAGCACGTTCCTGGAGCCCACCATGGCGAGCCTGGCGGGGGCGGGTTTCGTGCTGGCGCGCACCTCTTCGGGGGAGGAGATCCTCTTCGACTTCATCGCCGCCGCTCCGGGCCGGGCGCACCCCGGCCCGCCGGACGACGGCGACCGCCACTTCTATCCGGTGGACATCCTCTTCGGGGATATCCCGCAGGAGTTCACCATCGGGCTGGCGTCCGCCGCGGTTCCCGGCACCCTCAAGGGCCTCGTGCACGTGCACCGGCGTCTGGGTCGGCTCCCGCTCGCGGAGGTGGTCGCGCCCGCCATCGCCGCCGCACGGGCCGGCACCGTCATCACCCCGTTCGTGTCGGACTCGCTTCAGTTGATGTTCCCCGTGCTGCGGGATTCGCCGGCGGGCACCGCCCTCTTCTTGGATGACGGAAAGGTTCTGCCCGCGGGCGGGCTGCACCGGAACCCGGAGATGGCCGACTTCCTGGAAACCCTCCCGCGCGATCCGCGGGGGTTCTACGGCGGGGACTTCGCCGCGGCCATCGAACGCGACATGCTCGAGGGCGGCGGGTTGATGACGCGAGCGGATCTCGCACAATACGAGGTCATCGAACGCCGTCCGCTCTCCGTGGCCTATCGCGGGCGCCGCGTCCTGACCAACCCGCCCCCGGCGCTGGGTGGATCGCTGATGGCGCTTCGCCTGCTGCTGC
>JAAXGM010000102.1:0-1614 GCA_012267435.1 Gemmatimonadota bacterium | reverse complement strand
TGGAGGGTATCCATGCCCCGCTGATCCACGCCGTCCAGGGCACCACCCACCTCAACGCCTCCGACACCGAGGGCAACGTCGCCGCGCTCTCGATGTCGAACGGGTCCGGATCATCGTATTTCCTTCCCGGAACCGGCATCCACTTCAACAACATGATGGGCGAAGTCGATCTTCACCCCGCCGGATTCCACACCTCGGAGCCGGGGGACCGGGTGGCGTCGATGATGTCGCCCACGCTGCTGCTGGAGGGAGACCAGGTGCTCGCCGCCCTCGGCACCGGCGGCAGCAACCGCATCCCGTCGGCGGTGTCCCAGGTGGCTTCGTCCCTTCTGGACCTGGGACTCTCGCCCGACGAGGCGTCCAACCTCCCGCGCATGCACTTCGACGGAGAGCGGCTCCAGATCGAGCCGGGGTTTCCGGAGGAGGCGATGGCCGCGCTCGAGGCGGAATGGGACGTGTCGCTCTGGCCGCACAAGAACCTGTACTTCGGCGGGGTGCACGTCGTGGCGCCGCGCGTGGGCAGGTTCGGCGCGGACCGGCGCCGCGAGGGTCACGGGATCGTCGTCGAGTAGGCTTACCTTCCCGCCGCTGCCGGTCCGCCTGCGGCGGCGCAGGACGTCCTGACGGTCTGGATCAGGGATCCGGGATCAGTTCGTAGTTGAACGTCATCGTCATCCCCATCGTCATTGCGGCCATGCTCATGTCGAGGCCGGTCTCGATCGACTGGCTCTGGAAGCGGCCCTCGGCGAGGTCCACGACCATGGTTCCTGTCATGGCTCCGGAAGCCGTCATTGTCCCGATCCCGGCGTCCAGCTCCATGTCGATCGGACCCTCGAGGGAAAGGGTGGCGAGGTAGCCTTCCAGGCTGACGAAGGTGTATGTCATTTCCAGCTCCATGGACATCGTTCCGGCGGGGCCCATGGGAACATTCATCGGTTCGTTCACGGTCCAGGAATCCCCCGGGTTGACCGCGTCGTCGGGGAATACGAAAAGGCGTGATTCCCGGAAGAGGCTCTCCGGGTCGAACCCGGGGATGTCCGGCAAGCCCTCGGTACCGATGACGCCAAGCACTCGCCCACGCGTGTCCATTTCCGTGGTGGAGACGCTTCCTGACAGGTCCGGCCACTCGTCCAGCCCGGGCATGGGCATCGTCATCGCGCTAGTGGTCGAGTCGATCGTAGTTCGGAATCGAATCACCTCATCCTCAACGCTCAGGACGGTCTGGGTATGGTAAGACCGGCGTGTCATGACAGGGCCGTTCGACGGCATCATGGGATTCTCGATATCCGTCTCCAGGGTATGGGCGTAGCGGGACACCTGGCCCTCGGGTGGCACCAGCCTCAGCAGAATCGGCGTGTCGAGCGGTACGGCGGGTGCGGGCGGGTCCTGCGCGTATGAGGCGAGCGGGGTCGAGAACAAGAGGGTCGCCGCGGCTGCGAACATGCACCATGCTGGTTTCATTGGTCCTCCGCTCCAAAGGTGTTCGGCCAATCCCGCATCAAGTCCCCAAGCGCCGCGCCCAGATATCCCTACTGAACGGGCACACACAACCCTCCCAAGCTAGTCGAGCGCAACTCCGTTTGGTACGTCCAGTCTTGTCCAACGGCGAATGAG
>JAAXGM010000101.1 GCA_012267435.1 Gemmatimonadota bacterium | reverse complement strand
ATCGCGTAACGCGCCGCGCCGGCCATCGGCAGTCCTTCGGTCAGGGGGTGGTCCCCACTCCAGAGCGGACCGTCGTCGAGTTCCGGCCCCGGCCGCGCGCCCGGTGCCTCCGCGGAGTCCCCGTCTTCCAGGAGCGCGCGGCGCACCAGCCCGAGCGAGTCTAGGATGGGCGAGGCGCGGCGAGGGGCGTGGATGAGGGTGCCGCCGCCCCGCACCCACTCCAGCAGCTCGTGGACCTCGCGCGGGCTCGGACGCCGCACCGGCTGGAGCATCACCAGGGTTCCGCGCAGGGGCTCGGCGTCGACGAGCGGCGTCACCCGGATCGCGGTGGGCGGTCCCAGGCGCGCGATCGCGCGGTACAGCCCCGCGACCCCGTCGGGCGTGGCGCGCAGCGCGCTGCGGCGAACGTCTCCGGCGGAGGAGCCCGAGGGGCGTAGCGCGAAAGCCGTCAGCGCGAGGAGGAGCGTAACGACCGCGATCCCGGCCAGAACCCCCCATCCCGCTCCGGGGGAAGTGGATCCTCGCGTCCACCGGTCACTGCGCCCGGTGGTCCCAATCCGCGGGCGGGCCTGTTCCGGGGTCACCTCCCCGCCTCCCGGGTTACTTCGCACCCCACCTGCCCGGCCAGTCGCTCGAGGCCCCGGTAACCGGTGGAGGTGGGGGTCTCCTGGCCGAAGGCGAGTTCCTGAAAGGAGCGAATGAAGTTGGCGGTGTCGACCTTCTCGCGTTCGCCGATGACCCCGCCCCCTGCCGCCTCCAGCGCATATTCCCCGGGGGTCTTGGAAGGGTGGAAGTCCACCGCGCCCCTGCGCTCCAGCGTGAGGACGAATCCCTGAAAAAGTGCCGTGGCGGCCTGCCGATACTGCGACGCGCGCGCTCTCTCGGCGGCGATGCGAAGCCAGTCCCGAGCGCCGCGACGCTCGTCGGGTACCGTGTTTGGATCACGCCGCGCCGATTGCGGACCCGTCCGCGGCAGCGAGCGCAACACAACGAAGGCGACCGCGCCAAGGCAGACGGCCGAGATGACTACGGTCAGAAGTTCGGCCTGTGATTCCGAAATGTCCGGGAACATGCCGCCGACCCAGTCCCGGAACCGCACCCACACCTCGGCCAGCACTCGGCTTGGCAATCCGCCTTCGAAGGCTTGGAATTCCGGTCCCCCAAGGATGTCCGCGAGCGTTCGCGACACCTCCTCGGCGGAAGGAAGCTGCTCCTGAAACACTCAACCCGCCATCGCCCGGGCCGCAGCCTCCAGATCCGTCCCTTCGCTCCGCGCCTTCAGGTCCGTGAAGAGCACCATGGCGCACGCCATCAACAGCGGAGTGGTCACCGACTGGAAGCCCAGTCCGACGATCTGGATCGCCCAGAACCGGACCAGGCCGATGGTCTGGGCCGGATTGGTCGCGAACACGTCTCCCATCGAGCCCGCAAGCGAGTACGCGGCCAGCCCGGGCATGGCGCCGATGAACCAGGTGACCACGACGACGAGGAAGGTCCGCATGCGACTGCCACGCACCAACCCGAAGGATCGACGCAGGCCCGCGAACGGCCCGCGCCCTTCGACCACGGTCGCGGGCACGAGCATGAAGATGTGCGTCGCCCACCATCCCACGACCGCCACGCCCATCGCCAGGATCACGGTCGCCGCGATGATGGCGCGCGCGAGAGAAGTGGCGCGCGCGGCGAAGGCCACGAGCGCCATCATGGGGAAGGTCAAGGCGAAGATCGCCGCCGCCAGCAGCGCCAGCGCGCCAACGCCGCCGGCCACCAGCCGCGGAAGGGCGGTCAGCGCCCGTGCGTAGCTGCTCCCGATGGAGGCCGGCCGATCACCCATCCGGGCATCCATGGCCGTCGCGAGTGCCCCCCAGGTGAGCAACGAGAACAACATGCCGACGGCCAGGAGTCCGAAGAACGGCAGCACCGCGCCAGGATCGGCGGCGATGGCCTCGGCGTCGAACTCCGTTGCCGTAGGGGTCGCGGTCGCCACCATGGCCGGCACCAGACCGACCAGTGCGAGCGGCATGTAGAGTCGATAATCGCGCCGGAAGAGTCCGAAGCCGAGGTCGAGAACCTCCCCGAAGTCCAGAGGCCGCAACGGGATCGCGGACATCGCCTGCTCCTGTGTGATTCTTGGCTGCGCCCCGGTCGGCGCAAGCCCTCGTCCGCCCAGCCGAATGAAACCCTTCCGGCAATTCCGGGCAAGGAACGGGGTTGGAGACCTGCGCTATCGCGGATTCGGCCGCCGTTCCCGTCCGCCCCGCGCCCGCTCCGGCGGCGCGGAGCGAGCCCGCGCCTCCCGAACGATCTCGGCGAACGCCGGGTCACCGCGCAAAGGGTCCCAGGCGGGATCGGTGCGCAGCATCATGAGCCGGGGGTCTGATGTCTCGAGAGCCTCCCGGAGCCGATCGAGGGCGCCTTCACTGTCGCCGGCCCAGAGGCTCGCCTCGGCGAGAGAGGTGGGAGCGACCCGCCGGCCCTCGGCCCGGATGGTGTGCAGCCGGTCGAGCTGCCAGGACCAGTACCCGGCCGCGCCGCCGGACGCCACCGCCCGCTCGAGCTGGTCGACAGCCTCCGCGCCGGGAGCATCCGGCCACCCATAGGTGCTCCAACGACGCATGGTTGCCACCGCGGCGGCGACGTCTCCCGCGGACGCGTGCATGCGCGCCAGCGTCTCCCACGCAGGGCTGACGTTGGGATGGTCGATCAGCAAGGTATCCAGCACCTCGATGGCCGAATCGATACGCCCGTTCCCCGCCAGACGGCGCGCCACGAATATCTGGCGTCCGGCGTCAGTGCGCGCCGTCTGCAGGATACGGCGGCTCACGGCATCCTCCAGGCCGCGGCCGATCTCCGTCGTGGCCACGGCCCAGGCGGTATCCAGTTCGGCGAGCGATATTCCGCGGAAGCCGGCTTCGAGCTCGGCAGGGGCCGGAATCGCGAATCCCTCCGCGGTTGGCTCGCCCGGGAGGCTGCGCCCGAGGAACTCGACCACCTCCCAGGCCTCGGTGGAAGCCGGATCGAGTGCCAGGGCACGGGTGGCTTCCTCGCTTGCCCGCCCCACCTCCCCGGCATCCAGGAAGCCGTCTTCGATATCGGCCAGGAAGCGCGCTCCGGCCAGACCCGCGAGTGCCCCGGCGAACTCCGATTCGCCACGCAGCGCCTCCTGGAAGTACTCCACGGCCCGGCGGTATCCTTCGGGCGTGCCCAGCCCGAACTGGTACCGTCCCCTCAGGTAGGCCTCCTGTGCCTCCGGATCGCCGCTTGGGCCGCCGGCCGCGACCAGCGCGACCTCCTCCTGCCGCGCGAGCTTCCCCGGTATTTCCGATGCCACCGCCATCGCCACCTCGCTCTGGAGCGCGAGCACATCGGCCATTTCGCGGTCGAACCGGAAGGTCCGGATGTGCGAGTCGCTCGCGGCGTGGATGAGTTGGAGGGTAATGCGCACCTGGTCGCCAGCGCGGGTCACCGACCCCTCCACCAGCGCGTCAACGCCGAGTTCGCGGCCGATCATCGGGGCGGACGCGGTCGTACCCTGGTATTGCATCGTGGAAGTCCGGGACGCCACGCGCAGCCATTCGAGCTGGCTGAGGCTCGATGTCAGTTCCTCCTGCAGACCCGCCACGAAGTAGGCCTCGCTGGCGTCCGGGGAGAAATCCTCCAGGGGAAGCACGGCGATCGACGTGATCGGCTGGTCGGGATCGTATATCTCCAGCGTGATCGCTTCCCGCTCGCCCCCGGGCGCGAAGGCGCCCCGCGACGAGAGCCAGCCCGCCAGCCCGCCGGCAATCCCCATGGTGAACACGAAGAACGCGACGCGCGGCAGCATGCCCTGGGCCGGGCTGTCGGGGGTCCGCCGGATCCCGTCCCTGGTCAACTCGTAGACCCAGGCCAGCGCGACCCCGGGCGGGAAGCCGAGCACGACCACGATCACCAGGACGCGCAGTCCCAGCTCGCCCATGCCGAAGGCCGGGAGGACGATCTCTCCCAGCTGCAGGAGTACGAAGGCGACCGCACAATACCCGATGGCGAAGCGCACGACGCGCCTGCGCCGCAGCTCGGCGATCAGGTCGGCGAAAGCGAATCGGCGTTCGGGTAGGTTCATGCGGCGTCGGGGTCGCGAAGGAGGTGGAGCGCCGACCCTTTAAGGACACGTCCCTTCGCACGCACGCTGAATCGGTATCTCCCGGGAACCGGAAACACCACGTTCTCCACGGGCATGATCAGGCAGGTGCGGGCAGGCGGCCGATCGGGAGCGCGCCGGTCTACCTGGGTTTCTCCCTCGACCGTCAGGCACGGCTTCCTCGAGGGATCGAGCAGGTCCACCCGAAAACGATAGCTGCCCTCGTCGCTCCGGTCCCACTCGATGCCCGCCACGATCACCATCTGGCTCTGGACCGCGGGAAACCCGGGCGCGAACAGGTCGTTGAAGGCGCCTTGGACGTCGATCCTGGTTCCGGAGGAAGCCTGGCGCGCCGAGTCGCAGGCCAGCGAGAGATAGAGTTCCATGCCGTCTACACTCCGCCCCCGGTCGATCGATCCGCGGCGTCGCCGGGAGGTCCCCAGCCGCCGCCCCCGGGCGACCGGACGCTGATGATGTCTCCCGCCTTTACCTCGAACGAGACCTTGCCCGGCAGGATCTTCTCCTCTCCGCCCGAAATCAGCGTGTTCACCCCGGACGCCCCGTCCTCCCCTCCCCGCGCCCCCGCCGGGCCGCGCGTGCGTCGCTCGCACAGGAGCGTCGAGCCCCCGTCCACCAGCATCATGATGTCCCTGCGCAGGCCGTCTCCGCCGCGGAACCGCCCGCGTCCCCCGCTGCCGCGGCGGAGCGAATAGCGCGTCACGCGGAAGGGATAGGCGTGCTCCAGCGCCTCCACGGGCGTGTTGAGCGAGTTCGACATGTGGCAGTGAACCCCCGAGAGCCCCGGTCGGCCCGGCCCGGCGCCCATCCCGCCCCCCACCGTCTCGTAGTACGCGAAGCTCTCGCCGCGAAGGTCGATTCCGCCCATCGTGGTGTTGTTCATGGTCCCCTGGCTGAGCGCGGGCACGAGATCCGGCAGCGCCTCCGCGAAGGCGCGCAACAGCGTATCCGTGATCCGCTGGCTGGCCTCCACGTTGCCCGCGGCGACGCTGGCCGGCAGGCGCGCGTTGACCAGCGAGCCCGGCGGAAGGCGCTGCTCCACGCAGGTCATCGACCCGCCCCCCGCGGGCAGTTCCTCGCCCAGCAGTCCTTCCACGACACAGCGCACCACGTAGCGCACCGCGGACGAGGTGATGGCCGCCACCGCGTTGATGCCGCCCTCGGTCTGGGGCGAGGTGCCGGCGAAGTCGATCACCAGCCCGTCGCGCGATGCCTCGAGCGCCACCCGGATGGGCACCGGCCCGTGTCCGAATCCGTCGTCGTCCATGAAGTCCTCCGCCTCGAAGCGTCCAGCGGGCATGCGCCGGATGCCGGTAAGGAGGAGGCGGTCGGCGTAGGCGACGAGCTCGTACATGGCGGCCAGCACCGCGCCGCTTCCCCGCCTCGCCACCAGGTCGAGCAGCCGCACCCGCCCCGCGTAGAGCGCCGCGATCTGCGCCCGCAGGTCGCCCGCGCGCTCGACCGGCGTGCGCACGTTGGCCAGGATGGTGTCCCACAGACCCTGCCGCCGCTTCCCCCGCACGAAGAGCCGCACGGGAGGGATGCGCAGCCCCTCCTGGTAGATCTCCCGGGCCAGCGGCATCGACCCCGGCGTCATCCCTCCCACATCGGAGTGGTGCGCCCGCGAGGCGACGTAGCCCAGCAGCACGCCGTCGGGCCGCGAATACACGGGCGCGACGAGGGTGATGTCGGGGAGATGGGTCCCGCCCCGGAAGGGATCGTTCAGGCAGGCGATGTCGCCGTCCTCGAGGGTGCCCAGCTCCGCGAGGGCCGCCTCCACGCTCATCGGCATGGCGCCGAGATGGACCGGCATGTGGTCTCCGAGCGCGACCGCGATGCCGTCCGGCGTGAAGAGCGCACACGAATAATCGCGCCGCTCCTTGATGTTGGGGGAGAAGGAGGAACGCCGCAGCGCGGCTCCCATCTCCTCCGCGAGGGCGGCGAACAATTGCCGGAAGATCTCGAGCGTCACCGCGTCCGGGCGAATGCTCGAGGTACCGTCCGGATTTGCACCGCTCGCGGTCACAGCGTAACCTTGCTGGGCTTTTGCGCCGGATTTCGAGTCGTCGGCGATGTCGTCATGCATGGCAAAGGAGGTGAAATTGTCGGATTCGAAGCTCCTGGATCGAGCCAGGGACGAACTTTTCAGTCACATCAACCGGTGTGGCGTGGTCGACGCCAGCGAGGCCGACCAGACGGAGTGGATGAACGATACCATCGACTATCTCGCGGAACGCTACCCGACTCTCGCGGCACACCAGCTACGCTTTCTGCATGCCGTCGGCATGCGTTTCTGCCAGCCCGCCATAGCCCGCGGCGCCGCCACCATCGCCACTGGCGGCAACGCCGCCGCTCCGGCCGGCCAGGAGTAGTCGGCGCCCGAGAATACCCCGGCCCGGCGCACCGGCGCAAACCCGCGCCGGCTCTCATCCAATCCACACAATTCTGCCGCGCGCCGCTCCGTTGGACACCCCCGGAGTCTGGTTGCCGTATGGGCCCCGGGTTAGATTGGGAACGCTCGCGCCTGCGAGACCTTCGTCCGGGCCGGCCATCCCGCGGGCACCTTGGTGGCGCCCCCACATCTCCATCGGGAGGATGCGGATGATGCAAGAGCGGTTCCTGAGCTCTGAAGAATACGATGAAGCAGCATACAAGCTCTACGATGAAGGCGATTACGAAGGGGCCCTCGAGATGTTGAAAGAGGGCCTTTCCTTGTATCCCAATGCCGTGGAACTGTACATCGGCATGGGATACGCGCGGCGCGCGCGCGAGGAATATGCGTGGGCCCGTGAAAGCTTCCAGCAGGCGCTCCTGCTGGATCCCGATCACGAGGACGCCTTGGTGGGCATGGGAGAGCTGCTCCTCTGGTTCGGCAGGAAGGAGAGCGCGCTCAGGCTCTTCGAAAAGGTGGAGGCTCTCGGCCACGACGGCGACCTGGACCTGATGCTGACGATGGGCCGGGCTCTGTACGGTGCGGGTCTGTACGTGGAGGCGCGCGACGCGTTCGCCAGGCTGGTGGCGTCGAGGCCGGACTCGGCCGAGGCGGTCGCGGCGCTCGGATACGCGCTTCAGCGCACCGGGAACGAGCTCGAGGCGACCCGCCACATCCGGCGCGCGCTGCGGCTCGCCCCGGAACTGCATGAGGCCCGCATCTTCCTGGGTCATGTCCTGTACGATCGCGCCGACCGTGAGGGAGCGATGCGGGAGTTCGAACAGGTGCCCCCGTCCGAGCACTGGGACTCGCGGGCGGTATGGCGGGTGATCGAACTGAACGCCTCCCTGAGGGGCACCCCGGTGAGCGACGCGCGCATGGACCCCTGGCAGGCCCGGCTGCGGGAACTGGAGAGCCTTTCGGATCCGCTCGACCGCCTGCTGGCCGAAGTGGAGGCGCAGGTCTCGGGCATCGCCGGATCCGTGACCGACCACCAGCAGCTTGAGCTGTTCGAGAGCGCGCCGCTCGAGGATCGCGAAGCGCACCACCTCCGTACCCGCGAAGGCCGGCCCTTCCAGGGGACCTGGCACGAGATCGTGCGCCAGATGCGTGACGACGCGGGATTCTCGCACGAGACCGTCTCCCACTACATGCGGCGGTTGTCCGAGCGCTGGCGCGAGCAGTTCGGCTTGGAAATCCCGATCGTGGATCCGGAGAGCTTCCTCACCGCGGCGATCCGGGCCGGGCTGGTGCAGCGCGTCGACGATGGTCCCGCTCCGGCCGAATGACCCCCCCGACGACCGCCTCGGACCACACCATGACCGCCTCCGATCTCCCCGGCCGTCTGTTCGCCGTCCTCGTGAGCGAGATCCGGACACGGTGGCCGGAGTACCTCCATTCACGCTTCACGGTCGCCGAGATCTACCAGAACCTGATCCCTTGGCGCAGCCACCGTAACACCATGGATATCGCCACCAGCGCCGAGTACGAGCAGGCGCTGCTTCGCCTGCTGGCGGGCGAGGGCGACTACCTGGCGCTGGAGTCGCAGGCCGCCCGGAATGAGATCCAGGCCGAACTGGAGGCCCGCTTTCCCAACACCGGGCTGTATCGCGATTTCGCCGCGGTGGGGGTTCGTCTGAACCCGAGCCGGCTGCCGGTGCGGGACGATGACCCGGGGCACCGCGAGGCGGTCGCTTCGAACGTCCCGGATGAGGACGGACTCGGGGAGGCGGCGCGGGAGCCGGACGCGGCGGCCGGGCAGGTGTGTTCGGGATGCGACCAGGAACTGCCGGACATCGGGGGGGTGCGCTTCTGTCCGTTCTGCGGCCAGGACATCCGCGTCATCGCATGTCCCGGATGCGGGATGAGGGTGGAAGCCGAGTGGTTCTACTGCGTCGGATGCGGGAGGCGGGCCCGGCGTGCCTGAAGCCGCGGGCGGGGCGGCGCGGGTCGCGGTCATTCCCGGAGACGGCATCGGAGTTGACGTCATCCGCGAGGCGGTACGCTGTTTTCGGGCGGCGGCCGATCTGCACGGCGCGGCAGTCGACTTCGTGCAGTGGGACTTGGGGGCCGAGCGCTACCTGCGCGATGGCGTGTCGGTCACCGACGACGAGATCCGCCGGCTCGCGGACAACTACGACGCCATTCTTCTGGGCGCGCTGGGAGATCCCCGGGTTCCCGACAACGCCCACATCCGCGACATCCTCCTGGGACTCCGGTTTCGCCTCGACCTGTACGTCAATTTCCGGCCGTGCGAACTGCTCGATCCCCGTTACTGCCCGCTGAGCGAGGTTCCCGCCGGCGGGATCCACATCGACATCTTCCGCGAGAGTACGGAAGGCGCCTACGTGAACATGGGAGGGCACTTCAAGAAGGGCACTCCCGATGAAATCGCGATCCAGGAGGATGTGAATACCCGCAAGGGGGTGGAGCGCCTGGTGCGGGCCGCCTTCGAATACGCGCGCGCCGAGGGAAGCCGCCGGGTGACGATGGTCGACAAGGCCAACGCCCTCCCCGCCGCGGGCGACCTCTGGCGCCGGACCTACGACGACGTGCGCGTCGAGTACGGTGAGATCGAAAGCGACGTGATGCTGGTGGACGCCATGGCCATGGATCTGGTTCGCCGTCCGGGGCGCTACTCCGTGCTGGTAACCTCGAACCTGTTCGGAGACATCATCAGCGACCTGGCCGCGGAAGTGACCGGGGGGCTCGGTCTGGCACCCTCGGGAACCCTGCACCCCGGACGTCATGCCCTGTTCGAGCCCGTGCACGGCTCGGCTCCGGACATCGCCGGCACCGGACGGGCCAACCCGATCGCCGCTGTCCGCTCGGCGGCGCTCATGGCCCGGCATCTGGGCTACGACGCGGTCGCCGAGGACATCGACCGTGCCGTCCGGCTCGCCCTCGCCGAGGGCCGGGTCACCCCGGACCTGGGGGGCACGCTTGCGACCTCGGAGGCCGGGCGAGCCATATGTGACCGGCTGAGCGGCCCATAAGGGGACGCCCGCCGCCGAGACCCCACCGCCGGGGGCGCAACCTCGACCAATTCAGACACCAGGGGGGACTGCACATGACCGATCGAGAGAGCCGCACATGACCGGACGCGCGAGAGAAATCGTATTCCTTTCCGGAAAGCGGACCGGGTTCGGGGCGTTCGGCGGATCGCTCAGGCACCTGTCGGCCACCGAGCTGGGCGTCGTGTCCGGCAGGGCCGCGGTGGAGTCCGCCGGTCTCACGCCCGACCGGATCGACCATGTCGTCTACGGGAATGCGCTCCAGACCTCGGGCGACGCCATCTACCTCGCGCGCCACGTGGGTTTGGGGGTGGGCGCCCCCAACCGCGTTCCCGCCCTGACCGTCAACCGGCTGTGCGGCTCGGGCTTCCAGGCGATCGCCAGCGGGGCCCACGAGATCCTCCACGGCGGCGCCCGGGCGGTGCTCTGCGGCGGGACCGAATCGATGAGCCAGGCGCCCCATGTGGTGCGCGGCGCGCGCTGGGGGAACCTGCGCCTGGGGGATCCCCGCCGCTACTTCGAGGATTCGCTCTGGACCGCCCTCGAAGACACCAGCTGCGGGCTGACCATGGCGCAGACCGCGGAAGAACTCGGTGACCGATACGAGGTGACGCGCGAGTACTCCGACGAAGTAGCTCATCGCAGCCATGTGCGCGCCCGGGCCGCATGGGAGGAAGGCCGCTTCGCCGACGAGGTCGTCCCCATCACCCTGCGCACCCGCAAGGGCGAGAAGGAGTTCGCCGCGGACGAGCACATCCGCCCGGACGTCTCCCTGGAAGGGCTGGCCCGGTTGCGGCCGTACTTCCGCAAGGGCGGCTTCGTCACCGCCGGGAACGCGAGCGGCATCGGCGACGGGTCGGCCAGCACCGTCATCGCCGACGCCGAATGGGCCGCCGGCGAGGGGCTCTCCCCCATCGGCCGCCTGGTCTCGTGGGCGTTCGTGGGCGTGGAGCCGAGAATCATGGGCATCGGGCCCGCTCCGGCCGCCCGCGCCGCCCTCGACAAGGCGGGCCTCGCGCTCGACGACATGGAGCTGGTCGAGGTCAACGAGGCGTTCGCGCCGCAGTACGCATCCGTCGAGCGCGATCTGGGACTGGACCTCGACCGCACCAACGTCAACGGCGGGGCCATCGCCATCACTCATCCGCTGGCGGCCTCGGGGACCCGCATCACCATCCACCTGCTTCACGAGCTGAGGAGGCGTGGCGCGCGCTACGGGCTGGGCTCCGCGTGCATCGGCGGCGGCCAGGGCGGGGCCGTGGTCGTGGAAGCCTTCTCCTGAGGAGGAAGACATGAACATTCAGCGAGTAGGGGTCGCCGGCTGCGGCCTCATGGGGAGCGGCATCGCCGAGGTTGCGGCGAAGGCCGGATTCGATGTCGTGGTAAGCGAAGTCGACGAAGGCGCGCTCGACGCCGGCGAGAGCCGGATCGTCAAGTCGATGGGCCGGGCGGTGGAGAAGGAAAAGCTGTCCCCGGAAGCGCGTGACGAGGCTTGGGGCCGGCTGTCCTTCACGACATCGCTCGCGGACATGGCCGACAGGGACCTGGTGATCGAGGCGATCGTCGAGGACCTGGCGGTCAAGTCGGAGCTGATGGGCGCGCTGGATCAGGTCACCGGTCCGGAGACCATCTTCGCCTCCAACACCAGTTCGCTCACGATCGCCGAAATCGCCGCCGCCACCGGTCGCCCCGACCGGGTGGTCGGCCTCCACTTCTTCAATCCGGTGCCGGTGATGAAGCTCGTGGAGGTGGTCCGCACCATCGCCACCGACGAGGAGGTCTTCGACGCCGCCTACCGGTTCGCGCGCGACCTGGGCAAGGAGCCGATCAAGGCGAAGGACAACTCGGGCTTCGTCGTCAACCTGCTGCTCGTGCCTTACATGCTCGACGCCATTCGCCAGCTGGAGCGGGGCGTCGCGTCGATCGAGGACATCGACCGGGGCATGATGCTGGGGACCGGCTACCCGATGGGTCCCTTCCTGCTGTGCGACTTCGTGGGTGTGGACACGACGTACCGCATTGCGGAAATCATGTTCGAGGAATACCGGGAAGCGAGATACGCCCCCCCGCCGCTTCTCAAGCGCCTTGTGGCGCTGGGCAGATTCGGGCGCAAGACGGGGAAGGGATTCTACGACTGGAGCGCGAAACCACCGCGTCCGCTGCCGCTGTAGCCAAGCCAATTCAGCTGCGGGAGCCCGTCCTCGGGCGAGGCCTGGGCCGCAAGTCGGCTAGCGCGTCCCCTCAACGGCGGGACGAGATCCGCCGCTGACGCCGCCGTTCGCGGCGGATCGCAGCTTCCCTCTTCCGCTTGCGTTGCGCGCTCGGCTTCTCGTAGAAGCGCCGCTTGCGCAGCTCCGAGTAGAGCCCGGACCGCTGTACCTTGCGCTTGAAGCGTCGAAGCGCCCGCTCCAGATTCTCGCCTTCCTGAATCAAGACTTCCAAACAGAGCCTTCCTCTCGTTGTGGCCGTTCCGCCGAGACACCGGGAGGCGACGCCCTCGGGTCCGGGCAGGCAATCTAGTCGATTCCCGGTCTTCCCGGAATCCCCCCCCTTCGCTTTTCGGCCGGGAGCGCGGGGCAGGGGCGGCCTACCCCTTCGCGCGGTCGGCCGGCAAGGTTGCGGGCTCAAATCGCTTCCTCCGGGCATTGAGGGGCGCGGAGCCGGATTTTATAAAACATTTGTATCGGAAAGATGTCCGAAGCGTCACGGCTGCGTCGGTGGAAAACGAGCGTAGGCAGCAACTTATGGAAGCCATACCGTTGCCTTGGAGGGGTGCTCGCGGTCCGTGGGAACAAGTGAATCATCGTTTTTCCACATATCACGTAACACATTGACAAATAAACAGTTACGTTTTTTTGTCCGTTCGCTTTCGTTTCGTTTCGACGCCCTTGCGCACCCGAGTCCGACCTTTTACCATCCGTGCCTTGAAGGATGATCCCCGGGTACCGGGTCCGGTGCCATCACGGGTCTCCGGACGGCGCGGGGAACACGAATCAGCTTCAGCTTCGTTTCACATCGGCCAAGGGAACCAACCGACAAGATGTGGGAAACCCGATCCGTGAACCTCAACGTCCGCCTGCCGCGCGACATCGCCAGGAAGGCCGAAGCGGTTCAGGAATCGGACCCGGAGTTTCTCAGCCGCGTCCTCATCGGGGGACTTACCCGTCGTAGCATCTACGAGCACCTGAAGGAGCACGAGGAGTCTCTCAGCTCCTGCACCGGCGACGACTCCCGCTAGACGCAGGCCCGCCGGGTCCCACTTCTCCCGGATCATTCCTCAAATCCCGCCGAATTCCTCGCCACGCCGCCCTTGGTTCGCCTCTCGCGTCCGTCGGCGTGGCCACGCGCGTTTCCGAGCCCGCGGCCATTGGCATGCTCGTTGCCGGCAGTCCGGCATGGCATCGTTGAACCGATTCCAGTAGAATATACTCCCTGAAGGAGATCTCCTGTTCGAGGGCCCTTCGGTTCAGACGTCCGACGCACGCCGGATGCGGGGGACAATACAGGAGGAGACGTGGCGGGTACTGATGGGCCGGCTGGCACCGGGGCCCACTCCTCGCGCCGCGCGCCGGACGGCGCGTCGCTCGCCGTCTTGCGCGCGAAGCATCGTGACTACTGTTCCGCGCGCGTGTTCCGGATCATTCAGCGCATGTCCCCCGACGAGATGTTCGTCTTCGTCAAGGATCTGGTCCGGGATTCCGGGGGCCCGGGCGAACTCTCCTACGACGAGATGGTTCGCTTGGCCACGACCAAGATCTACGCGGAGGAAGAACTGCCTTCCTTCGAGGACTGGGTCGAGCAATACAGGGACAACCCCGAACACTTCGATGCCGTGCTGCTCGATCTGTGGCGGTCGGAGGAGCGCGGGCAGCCTCCGTCCCGGTGACGGCGGGCAGTCCGTTCCCGGTTAGAAAGGCAGATCGTCGTCGGGCTCCCGCATCGATCCCCCCCTCCTTGCCGCGTCCGCGCCCGATCGCTGGGGGCGGCTTCCCGCGTCGCCCATCTCGGGGGTCCTGCCCCCCGACCCAAGCATGATCATGTCCCGCACGATGATGTCGGTCCAGTAGCGCGTCTCCCCTTGCGGGGTCTGTGTCTGCGAGTACTCGATCCGGCCTTCGACGTACAGGCGGTCTCCCTTCTTCACCCACTGCTCGACGATGTCGGAGAGCCGTCCGAAGAAGGTGAGACGGTGCCACTGCGTGCGCTCCTGCTGGCGCCCCGAGCGGTCGTTGAAGGTCTCGTTGGTGGCGACGGAGAACTTGGCCACCTTGGTGCCGGAAGGCGTCATGCGGATGTCGGGATCCGAGCCGACGTTGCCGATGAGGGTGACCTTGTTCAGCGAGCGGCTCATGGGCAAGCCTCCCTAGGCTCCGGTGGGGTGTTGAAGGGGCGAAGTGTAACCTAACCGGACCGGGGTGGCCATGCCGGCGAGAGGCGGTGGCGAACGGGGGACGCTGGCGCCGGGAAGCGCCCGGGCGGTAGTATTCGTGCCGATTCGACGGAACCTCCTCCGATCCCTTCGACACCTTCTCCCAGCGGATTTCTGCCATGCCGGCACGGCAATATGTGCGTCTCGAGCGGGACCAGGAGATCGCGATCGTAACCATCGACCGCAGGCGCAAGCTGAACGCCCTCAACCCGCAGGTGGTGACCGAGATCGGGGACGCGTTCGAGGCGTTGCGCGAGGACGACGGCGTGCGCGGCGTCGTTCTGACGGGCGCGGGCGGGAAGGCCTTCGTGGCGGGAGCGGACATCGGGGTGCTTGCGGAGATGACGCCTCTTTCCGCCGTGGAGGTGAGTCGCCGGGGCCAGGAGGTCCTGGCGGCCATCGAGCGCTTCCCGAAACCGGTGATGGCGGCAGTCGGGGGTTTCGCCCTCGGCGGAGGATGCGAGCTGGCGATGGCCTGCCACCTGCGCATCGCATCCTCCAATGCGCGCTTCGGGCTTCCGGAAGTCACGCTGGGCATCCTCCCGGGATACGGTGGCACCATTCGCCTCGCGCGCATCGTCGGGCTGGGACGCGCGCTGGAGATGACGCTCACGGGCGACATGATCGACGCCGCGACGGCGGAGCGTTTCGGGCTCGTCTCCCGGGTGGTCGAGCGGGCGGAGCTGCTCGACGCCGCGGTCGCGCTGATGCGAAGGATCACGAAGAATGCGCCGGTCGCGCTCCGGTTCGCCCTCGAGTCCATCTACTCCGCGCTCGACAGCGCCGAGGCGGATGCGCACGCCTTCGAGTCCTCGCTCTTCGGTGTGCTGGCGGCCACCGGGGACATGCGCGAGGGGATGGAGGCGTTTCTGGAGCGGCGAGGGGCGAACTTTCAAGGACGTTGAAGCGCGGTGCGCCTGAGCCGTCTTTCCCTGCATCACTTCCGCAACCTCGGCGAGCAGGAACTCGAGTTTCCGCCCGAGGGCGTCGCCGTCGTGGGTCCCAACGCGCACGGCAAGACCAACCTGCTGGAGGCCATCTACTATCTGGAGACGTTCCGGTCGTTCCGCGCGGCGAAGGACGAGCAGCTGACGGCCTTCGGGCAGCCGGTCTTCCGTCTCGCCGGCCGCTTTGCGGAGAAGGGCGAACAGGTGGAGGTGACGGCAGCCTTCCAGCGCGTCGGACCGCGCAAGAAGGTTACCGTCGACGGACACGAGCCCGACCGCCTTGGCGACGCCCTGGGACGCACGGCCGCGGTCGTCTTCGCCCCCTCGGACGTGAAGGTGGTGGCCGGGGGACCCGCCGAGCGGCGAAGATTCCTCGACATCGTGCTCTCGCTGGCGTCGCCGGGCTACCTGCGGGCGCTTCAGCAGTACCGGCTCGTGCTCGCCCAGCGCAACGCGGCGCTCAAGGCGCGTAGCGACCGCGCCGCCGTGGCCGCCTGGGACGACTCGCTCACGTCGCTCGGCGCCAGGGTGATGAGCGCGCGGCGCGACTGGATCGCGGGCTCGGCGGAGACGTTCCGGGCCCTGTACCGCGAGATCTCCGGGGGGAGGCCCGCGCACATGTCGTACCAGCCCTCCGTGGCCGATGCGCTGGAGGAGGAGTCCGGAGACCTGTCCGAGCGGTTCGCGCGTGCTCTGGAACGTTCGCGCGGCCGCGAGAGCAGGCTGGCAACCACGGTGGTCGGACCGCATCGCGACGAGATGGGGATCAGCCTTGCGGCCGAATCGGGGGACCTCGATCTCCGCACCTTCGGTTCCGGGGGCCAGCAGCGCACCGGGGCCCTGTCCCTTCGCCTCACCGAGGCCGCCACCGTGCGCGAGGTCCGCGGGAAGACCCCCATCCTTCTGCTGGACGACGTGTTCTCGGAGCTGGATGAGGGCCGGTCGCGGCGCATCCTGGACCTCATCGAAGGGAGCCTGCGCCATCAGGTGATTCTCACCGCGCCCAGGGAGGCGGATATCCAGGTGCGACGGGATTCGATCCCGCGCTGGCGGGTCGAGGACGGAGTCGTGTGCACGTGAGCGAGACCCGCGAGGAGATCGCGCGCATTCTGGCCGACCGAAGCGGCGCGGCCGGTCCGGGCGGCGAACGGGAGGGAGCCGCCGAAGGCGTGCCGGGCTCATCGAAGCATGGCGTGTACCGGGCAGGCGCCGCCGCTTCCACGCCGCGGGGTCCGGAGAAGGTCGGGGACATTCTCGAGCGCGTGCTCCGGCGCCGGGGGCTCGCCAAGCGGCTGGAGTATCAGAAGCTGCTGGAGGACTGGCCCCGGCTGGTTGGTGCGGGCGTGGCGCGCGTCACCCGGGCGCGCTCGGTCAGGGACGGGGTGCTGGTCGTGGAGGTTCCGTCTTCGGCTTGGGCCATGGAGCTCAACCTGCGCAGACGGCAGATCATGGCGCGCCTGAACGCGGGCCGGAGCGTTCGCATCGAGCGCGTGATGTTCGTGCTCTCGGCCGGGGATGAAGGGGTGGGGGGATGGTGAAGCGCCGATTCCTCCTCCGCGCCGCGCGATGGTTTCTGGTCGCGGCGGGAGTCTACTTCGCGGCCGTGTATGCCGGCGCTCGCCTGGACTGGGTGGCGATGGGGGAGGGGAGCGCCCGCCCCGCCCCACCCCCCGCCCCTTCGACCCGCGTGGCCGGCGCGATCCACGTGCACACGCGCCGCTCGCACGACGCGATCGGGACGGAGGCCGAGGTGGCGCGGGCGGCGCGGGCGGCGGGCCTGGACTTCGTCTTCCTCGCCGACCACAGGGACGTCGGCGCGCCCGCGGCCGAGTGGGAACGCACGGCCCTGTGGGAGGAGGGCGTGCTGCTGGTCCGCGGCCAGGAGATCCGCTTGGAACGGGTCGGCAAGGTGCTGGTCGACCGCCTGGACACCGCGGTGGCGTCGTGGACGGGCGGGGTGGAGAGCTTCCTCGCCCGGGTGGAGCGCGATTCGGCCTTCACCGTGGTGGCGCACCCGCGCGGTCGGCCCGGGGACGCATGGCGGCTGCCCGGCGCGCCCGGAATGGCCGCCTGGGAGGTGTTCGACTTCGCGGATGTCGCCCGCCGCCGGCTGGCCAGCCCGAGCGTCGCGTACCACTTGGTGGCGCTCGTGAGTGGGGAGCTGATGGGCCGCGCCGAACACAACTGGCTGCGTCTCTACCGCGACGGGTTCCGCAGCCCCGGGGTCGCCGCCTTCGACTCCCTGTGGGTTGGCGGCGGGACCGGTGCGGCCGCCGGACACCCCGGCCCCACCGCGGTCGGGGGGCTCGACATGCACCCCAAGGCCCGGCTCCCGGGCGGGAGGCTCCTCCCGGACTACGCATCATCGCTGCGCACCATGATCAACCACGTCGCGCTCGACGCGCCGCTCGGCCCCGACCCGGTGGCAGCCGCCCGCGCGCTCGGGGCGGCGATCCGGCGGGGCGACGTGTTCGTGTCGTTCGGCGACGCGGCGGGCGCGCGCGGGTTCCGGGTGGGCATGGTCGCGCCCAGGGGAGGGGCGGGCCCAACCCCGGGACTCTCCACGTCGGCCGAGGGTGCCATCCCCGACGTCGGCGAATCCGCGACCCTCGCTCCACTTCCCGCCCACGCCCCTCCCGGCGGGACCACCCGCATGGCGGCGGGTCTCCAGCTGGAGGCCGGATTCGCGACCGATCCGGGCCGGGTCGCCTACCGGGTCGTGCGCGACGGCCGGGAGGTGGGGTGGTGGCGGGGGCCCGGCCTGTCCCGGGCGGTGGCCGGCCCGGGAGCCTACCGGGTCGAGCTCTACAGGTATTCGGCCCGCGTGGGCAGGCTGGTGTGGAACCTGCGCCCGTGGATCTTCGTCAATCCCGTGCTTGTGCGGCCATCGGCCGGAGGCGGCTGACCGCGACCAGTCGGCGCGGCCGGGATTGTCCCCGCGCCGGCCCTCCCCGAACCGATGTTTCCCGGCCTCCCCGCGCGCCCTGCGGAGAGCGGGTCGCCGCCATGCTCCGACGCCACCCTTAACGGCCTCTTCGGACATGGCCGAAAACGCCGGAAAATGCTAGATTATCATGTCTTAATGGCCGTCACTTGCGGCTGTCCGCCGAGGCCCGAATTCCCTCCTCCGAAAGGCTCCGGATGACCGAGGAAAACGCGACGAACAACACCGAGTACACAGCCAGGCAGATCCAGGTATTGAAGGGGCTGTCGGCCGTTCGCAAGCGGCCCGGCATGTACATCGGATCGACTTCGGCGCGGGGCCTCCACCATCTCGCCTACGAAGTCGTGGACAACTCCATCGACGAGGCGATGGCGGGATTCTGCACGCGCGTTGATGTCCGCATCCATGCCGACAATTCGGTGACCGTCATCGACGACGGGCGCGGCATCCCGGTCGACATCCACCCGGTGGAGGGGGTGCCCGGGGTCGAGCTGGCCATGACGACGCTTCACGCGGGCGGAAAGTTCGACAAGACCAGCTACAAGGTCTCGGGCGGACTCCACGGGGTCGGCGTCAGCGTCGTCAACGCCCTCTCCGAGCGCCTGGATGTGGAAGTTGATCGGGACGGCAGGCGTTATCGCCAGAGTTTCGCCCGCGGAGAGAAGCTCACCGAGCTCGAGGTGGTCGGCTCGGCGGAGGGAAGCGGCACGCGCGTCACCTTCAAGCCCGATCCCCGGATCCTGACCGAACGGCGCTTCAACTTCGACACCCTCTCGGGCCGCCTGCGCGAGATGGCCTTCCTCAACCGGGGGCTTCGCATCAGCCTGCGCGACGAGCGCGAGGCGGCGGATCCTGAACTGTACGAGGAGGAGGTCTATCAGTACGACGGCGGTCTGGTGGAGTACGTGGCCTTCCTGCGCGGCTCGCGCCAGCCGGTGCACCCGGAGGTCTGCTCGTTCGAGGTGAGCCGCGAGGAGGCCGAGATCGAACTGGCCCTCCAGTACGACTCCGGGTTCTCGGAGAACACGCACACCTTCGTGAACAACATTAATACGCACGAGGGCGGCACCCACCTCACCGGCCTCAGGGCCGCGCTCACCCGCACCATAAACGACTACGCCCGTCGCAACAACCTCTTCAAGAAGGCCGACGAGAGCCTCTCGGGCGACGATGTGCGCGAAGGGCTGACCTGCGTCCTCAGCGTCAAGGTGCGCGAGCCCCAGTTCGAGGGCCAGACCAAGACCAAGCTCGGCAACTCCGAGGTGCGCGGCGCCGTCGAGGCCACCGTCAACGAGCACCTGCAGATCTTCCTGGAGGAGCATCCCAGGGCAGCCAAGGCCATCATCCAGAAGTCGCTGCAGGCTGCGCGCGCGCGCGAGGCCGCCCGCAAGGCCCGCGACTTGGCGCGCAAGAAAAACGCGCTCGAGGGGGGCATCCTCCCCGGCAAACTCGCCGACTGCTCGCTTTCCGATCCGGCGATGACCGAACTCTACCTCGTCGAGGGCGACTCCGCGGGAGGATCCGCGAAGCAGGGCAGGGACCGCCAGTACCAGGCCATCCTGCCGCTCAAGGGCAAGATCCTCAACGTGGAGAGGGCGCGCATCGACAAGATCCTCTCCAACGACGAGATCCGCGCCATCATCACCGCCATCGGCGCCGGAATCCACGAGGATTTCAATATCGACAAGGCGCGCTACCACAAGATCATCATCAT
>JAAXGM010000010.1:28672-44960 GCA_012267435.1 Gemmatimonadota bacterium | reverse complement strand
GTCCAAAAAACCGGGACCACCTCAACCATGATCCGCGGGGAAGGCTTCATGTTTCTTATTGATATTGCAATATAAATATCATCTTTCTTGCGGAACTGTGGCCGAGACATTACCATGGCCATTGAGCTTCGGGTCGGCCATCAGGAGGAGGTCCGTCCATGCTCCGAGGCGTGCTGGTTTGGGTGGTTCTTGGGAGCCTTTGCTCCTGCGCCGGTCGTCAGGCTGGCGGCGGTCCCAGTAGCCGTACGGGCCCCATTCAGGCGGAAGACATCGCCTCGGTTGCCGCGACCAACGCCTACGATGTCGTAAGGCAGTTGCGCCGGGGCTGGCTCATCTCGCGCGGCCCCATCTCGGTGAGCGACCCGCGCCCCGCATTCCCCAAGGTGTACATGGACGGGGTTGACGTCGGGGAGTTGGATTTTCTGCGCTCCATCGCCGCCTCGGACGTAGCCGAGATCGATTTCCTGAGCACGCAGGAAAGCAATCTTCGCTACGGTTCCGGGCATTTCGGCGGAATCATTCTCGTCACGACGCGTCGAGGCGGGGGATCCGGTCCCCGTCTCGGAACTGTTTGCTGTAGTTAGCGTTTCGCGATCCACCCGTACAACGGAGGTTGGGATGACGAGTTATGCCGTGAGCCGCGGAGGGGCGGCTCTGGTTGCCGTCGCAGCGGGTCTTCTTCTGTTGCCTGCATCGGCTGCGGCCATGCAGGCACAGGGCATCGTGACCGGTGTGGTCACGGACGAGGACACGCAGCGGCCCCTGGTGGGAGTTCAGGTCTACGTTCTGGACAGTCAACTCGGAACCGTTACCAACCAGGATGGCCGCTATCTTCTTAACCTGCCCTTGGGCGAGCATGTTCTCAGGGCGGAGCAGATCGGCTATTCGTCCATCGAGCAGACGGTCACCGTAACGGCCGACCAGGCAACGACCATGGACTTCGCGATGGCCTCGGTGGCCATCGATCTGGAGGAAATCGTCGTTTCCGTGGATGCCGTGGCGGCCAGGCGAATGGAGTTCGGCACCGACATCGAACGATTCGACGCGACCGCGGAAGTCGAGAGGGCCGCCGTCGCGAGCATGTCGGACCTGCTCACCGGCCGGGCCGCCGGGGTCGACGTGCAGATGGCCTCTGGTCCGGTCGGCACCGCGTCCCGGATCCGCGTCAGGGGTGTAACCAGCCTCACCCAAGGCGCGAACCCGATCATCATCATCGATGGCATCCGAACCAACAACCAGACCGACCTGGGGCCCGAGTCCATCGATTGGACGGAAGGCCGCACGGTGTCCCGCCTCGATGACCTGAACCCCAACGACATCGCCAGCGTCCAGGTCATCAAGGGGCCGACGGCTACTGCTCTGTACGGAGCCGGCGCGGCCTCCGGCGTGATTTTGATCGAGACGCGCAGGGGCGCGGCCGCGCAGCACCGGGTGTCGATCAACTCGGAATTCGGCTTTGTCGAGGATGTCTCGGCGTACTGGGACAAGTGGTACAACTTCACTAGGCACATGGGCATCACCAGCGCCAGCGACCCGGTCGCGCAGCAGTGGAAAGCGATCACCAACGAAGTGACCGGCGATGTCTGGGGCTACAACAACTCCATGACCAACCCGCTGACCAGTCCGCTGCAGAGGGGGCCCTTCTCGAACACGACTCTGAGCGTCAGCGGGGGCGGCCAGGACGTCCAGTACTTCGTCTCCGGGCGCTGGAACGATGCCGATGGTCCGTATCCCGTCAACAACCTCCAGCAGGCTTCCATGCGCGCGAACGTCACTGCGCGGACGAGCGAAGCCTTCGAGGTGTCGCTCAGCACCAACTATATCGAGTCCGACATTCAGTTTCCCGAGTCGTCCAGAAGCTTCCGCGGCTACTCGACGAACTCGGGTGCCGGGGCGCCCATCAACTCGTTCGGGGTTCGCCCGGACGGAAGCCGTGGAGACTGCCTCGGGACGTTGGTCAACGGCGCGAGTCCGTCGACCTGCGAGCTGCGGCAAGGGAATCTGATTTCCAACTTCGACAACCTGAACACGGTCTTCGGCGGCCAGAAGACGGGCCGCTTCGTGGGAAGCGCGACGCTCCGCTGGAGCCCGCTGTCCTGGCTTACCAACCGGGCCGTCGTGGGGGTGGACCACTCCCAGATGAAGGACATCAATGAGTTCCCACTGGACGAGAACCGTCCCTTCGGCGTGCTCTCCGCGGGATACCTGCGCGACCAGCGCACGACGGACATCAATCGCACCTTCGAGTACACGGGGACGGTGACGGCCGACGTGACGCCCGACCTGGCGTCGACGACCACCGTGGGCGGTCAGTATTTCGGACAGCGCGCCGAGCTGGTGGCGTGCATCGGGGAGGGTGGCTTCGCCAGCCCGACGGCGACCGCATGCGACGCGGCGCTGATCAGGACAGGCTTCTCCAACCTGGTCGAGCGGGTCGAAGTGGGCGCGTACGCGCAGCAGCGCTTCGGTTACCGGGGCTACCTGTTCGCGACCGGCGGAATCCGCTTCGACGACAACAGCGCGTTCGGTGTGGAGCAGGGCGGAATCTGGTCACCCAGCCTCAACGCGTCCGCGGTCCTGAGCGACATGCCCTTCTGGAACTACGAGACCATCAACAGCCTGCGCCTCCGGTTCGCGTGGGGCACCGCCGCGCAGGCTCCCCCACCCTCGGCGGCCATTCAGCGGCTGCTTCCGGTAAGCTTGGAGGTGGGCGGCAACCAGGTGGCGGGCGTCTCGGCCGCCTATCCGGGCAACCCGGAGTTGAGCGCCGAGAGGAAGTCGGAAATGGAGGTCGGAGTGGACATGGGACTGCTGGAGGATCGGCTCGCCCTGAAACTGACCTACTTCCAGCAGAGGACCACCGACGCCATCGTCACCCGTTTCCTCTCGCCCTCCCTCGGCTTCCGCGGAGAACAGTGGGTGAACGTCGGCGAACTCGAGAACAAGGGAATCGAGCTTTCCATCGGGGCACAGCTGATCAACACGCCCGACTTCTCCTGGGACTTGGACTTCCGCGTTTCCACGCAGGATCCCGTCGTCACCGATCTCGGCGATACGCCTCCGCTCTTCCTAGGCTCGAACCGCGGTGCCTTCATCGAGGGATTCCCCCCGGGCGCCTACTATGGTCCGGTGGTTCAGAGCGCCCAGCGCGATGCCTCGGGCCGGATCGTCGAGGGAAGCGTGGTCATCGCGGACGGCGACATGAGCGGAGAGAACTCCTTTCTGGGAAGCCCGCAGGCGGGCGATTTCGAGAACCTCTCGACGACGCTCTCGTTCTTCGGCGGCCGACTCAGGCTATCGTCGCTCTTTGACCGCAAGGGAGACGTCAAGAAGCACAACAGCTCCGACAACTTCCATGTGACCTTCGGCCGCGACCATGCCGCCACCTGGCACTATGCCTTCCGCGAGTACAGGATGACCCCGGAGCAGCAGGCGGGGATGGAAAAGGCCGTGGCAGGGGAGGGGGGCAAGTGGAAGACATTCGTCTTTGTCGAGGACGGAAGTTTCATCCGCTGGCGTGAACTCACGCTCTCCTACGACATCCCTTCCAGCTACCTCGAGTTCATCAGCGCCTCCTCTGCGACCTTGTCGGTCGGCGGAAGAAACCTGTTGACCTGGACCAACTATACCGGGTTGGATCCCGAGACGATCACCCCCGGAGGCAGAACTGCATATCCCGCGAACGAAGAGTTCTACGGCGAGGGCCAGGTAAGGCGCTTTCTCGCACGCGTTCAATTGGCCTTCTGAGGTCGGGAAATGCGACGACGATATGAATCCAGGAAAACCGGAAATATGGAGAGCCAGACTATGAAGAATCATCCTGATTACGGGAGAGTTCGGCGGAAGAGAGTGGGGCTCGTCGCGCGACTTCCTGTGATGGCGCTCGCCGTCACTGTGACCCCGGCCTGCGAGGGCCTGCTGGAGGTCGCGCCGGATCCCCACTACGTGGACGCGAGCCTCAACCCGGCGCAGCTGTCCGAGACGATGGTGGGCGCCCTGGTGGACCTGAACTTCGCCTACGACGTGTGGATGTACGAGACCAACATGTTCTCGGGCGGCATGGTGGCCCTGGGCCTGCTGCGGTACACGCAGTCCCTCAGACAGCAGGACCGGGGTGGGGGCCAGGCCGGCGGCCTCACGGGAGGTGGCCGCGACCGGCGCGGTCCGGGCGTCGCCTATTACGCGTTCCTGCAACAGGCGATCGCCTCGTCCCACGCGGCACAGGAGCGGATCCTCGCCGGGGAGTTCGAGACGATTTCCAATCCGTCGAGCTCCGCCGAATTTGCGAGAGTGTCGGTATACAACGGATTTGGACTGCTGTGGCTGGCGGACTTCTACTGTGAGTTCGTTCTCTACGGGGAAGGCCCGGTCCATTCCTCGCGTCGAGGATACGAGATGGCGGCGGAGCAGTTCGAGGCCGCCCGGGCAGCTTCGGGGGCGGAAGAAGAGATCCGCCTTGCGGCCACGGCGGGACTGGCGCGGGTGAACAGGCTCCTGGGCAACGACGCCCAGGCCGTGCAGTACGCGTCACAGGTGCCGGCCGACTTCCAGTTCCACGCGACCTACTCCACCAACACTTTTGAGCAGACCAACCGGATCTGGTTCCGCACATGGGGATTCGGCGAGCACTCGGTCTCGCCCGCATTCCTGAATCTGACCATCGACGATACCGGGATGCCCGACCCGAGGACGGCGACCGTCCACAACCCGGTCCCGCCGCGCGGCGACTTCTTCGATGTCCATGCACCTGTCAAGGTGCCTTCGGGATCATCTCCGCTGATCATCACCTCCGGCGTCGAGATGCAGTACATCCTCGCGGAGGCCGCCCTCGGCATGATGCAATACGATCGCGCCGTGGAGATCATCAACGAAGTCCGGGCCATGCGCGGCGTCGGCGTGGAGTGGACGCCGATGGACATGATGAGTGCCGCCGAAATCGCCACCAAACTCGTCGACGAGCGCCGGAGGACCATGCTCTTTGAGGGGACGCTGATGGGCGACACCCGCATGTACAAGGACAGGTTCGGCCTCGATCTCTTCCACACCCAGGTCCCGCAGGGAATCGACGTTGGAACCGAGACCTGCAGGGCGTTGCCGCAACGTGAGATCGACAACATCCCGGGCCTGCAGGTGACCGGTGAATGACCGACAGCGGGGAGACCCGAGAACGTTTGAGTGACCAGGTGATAGCAAGGTCGGACTAATCGTGCCTGCGACGGCGCAGGCGCACGGAACCACAGCACGGAGAAGCAAACATGAAGCGAAGAGACTTCTGCAAGGGAATGTCGGTCCAGGCCGCGGCCGCGGCCGCGCTCCCGAGCGCCCTGCTCGCGCACGACAACGTGCGCATCAAGGAGGTCGACACGGACCGCACCATGGATCAGGCGGCCGACCTGGTGGAACTGTTCACCGCACACATGAGGCTCAACGCCGTCCAGGAGGGGGAAACCTTCCTGTTCTACTCGACGCCGGGTTTCGAGCGCCCCGAATACATCGAGGCGTCGTTGGCGGCGGCGAAGAGCTTGGGGGCGAACGCCTTTTCCCTGGTGGCGACGACCGCGTCGACCGCCCAGACGAACACAGACCGTGACATCGCCCCCGCGGACTTGCTTGAGGAGACGTTCAAGGCGGCGGACATCGTGTACGGGCAGATTCCGCTCTACACGGATGCCCACAACGCCGCGCTTGCTTCCGGCACTCGTACGCTGATGGTTACTCAGAGCGTCGAAACCCTGCGGCGGATGTTCCCCGACCAGGCGGTCATCGACCGCACCTACGCCGGCGCCGAGCGCATGTGGAACGCAAGCGAGATCCGCGTGACCGACGAGTTCGGCAGCGATTTCACCCTGCAGAAGGCGGGACGCAAGGGCCACGGCCAAGTCGGCGTGGCGGCCGACCGCGGGCGCTGGGACCACTGGCCGTCGGGGCTGGTGGCGTGCGGTCCCCACGAGGATCAGTCGGAGGGCGTGTACGTCGTCAGGCCCGGCGATGTCGTTCTCAGCCTCCAGCGACGCTGCCAGGACGAAGTCCGCATCACCATGGAGGCGGGCCGTCTCGTCCGCATCGAGGGCGGTTATGACGCCGACATGATCCGCGAGCGTCTGGAGCTGTTCGAGGACTACGTGGATCCCGACGGCAACCTGGCCGATCCCTTCCGCATCTCCCACGGCGGCTGGGGCACCGAGCACCGCGCGCAGTGGCACGTGATGGGAATGGACTCGGAGAGCATGTACGGGAGCGTCATGGTCTCCATCGGCCGCAACATGTTCGATTCGGCGGACCGCTATGCCGGTCTGGGCGGTGTGAACTACACGCCCGTGCACATCGACATCTGCTGCCGGAACAAGCGGTTGTACCTGGACGGCGACCTCATCGTCGAGAGCGACAACACCATAGTTCCGGCGGACCTGGCCTAGGCCCGGCGGAAAGTTACGTGGAGGGATGCGCCGTTCCGGGATGATCAGGGAGCGGCGCATTCCCTCCGACAAGAGCGCGGAACTCGCGAGGGTTCTTGAGACACTGATCGACTTCGACCGGGCCTCGACGGTTGTTGAAGTCGGTTGTGGGCGAGGCAGGCTGGCCCGGTTGATGGCCCGCCTGATACAGGGGCACGGACACGTACATGCGCTCGATACGAGCAAGGAGGTCTTAGGTCTGGCGGCACGGAAAGCCCGTGCCGCGGGCGTCTCCAACGTGACCTTCGAAGTCGGAGACGCCTGCCGTTTGCGTCTCCCGGAAAACAGCGCGGACGTGGTCGTGTGCAGCAGCCTTCTCTGTTCGCTTACAGAGGTGGATGCCGCGGTGCGGGAGATGGTGCGAGTTACGCGGAGCGGCGGCGTGATCGTGATCGCCGAGCCCGCAGGGGAACAGAGATGCTACGATCCGGACAGCAGGCGCTTCACCTATCTGTCGAACAAGCTGAACAGCGCGTTCACTCGCGGATGGAAGCGCAGGGGCGCCGACCAGCATGTGGGCCTGCGAGTCCCCGAGATCCTTATGCGTCACGGCATACGCCAGATCGCCGCCGAGGTCGTATGCCAGGTGTTTCTGATGAACGACCCGCGCAGAACCCCGGAGGACATCGAAGCCCAGCTGGAAGCGGAGTCCTCCCCCTTGCCGGAGTCGACGATGGGGTTGCTGGGCCAGGGCGGCATGACCCGCGGAGAGGTTCGAGAACACCACGCCATTGCCCGTCGCAGGCTCGCGAACTTCACGGCAAGCCGGGATGCACTCGCAGGCAGCGGCTATCTCCGGGTCATGTCGCCGTTAATCGTATTCGTGGGGAGGGTATCCGAATGAGCCGATCGGCACGCAAGAGAGGCTGGCCGCTGACATGCCTTCTGCTGATGATCGCCGCCTGTGCACCGGCGGACCCGCGGACGGACATGGCCGCTGCGGACATGCCGCCCGTCCGCACCCTGGGCGCACAGGAGGTCATCGACTTGCTCGTCGGTTCCTGCATTCAGGCCACCCGGGGGTGTAACGCCGCCAGCTACATCGAGACCGTTACCGCAGCCATGGCCGAGGGAGCGGAATTCCGCGTCATTTCGGCGGACGACCTTCCCGACGACTGGATGGCGGTGGGAACGGCGGCCGTGGGCGGGGGTGGTGCCTGGGAGCATGTGATCGAGAGAACGGAGGAGCAGGGACTCGAACTCGTAGAAGGCACCAACGCCAGGTCGGTCGAGCTTCTGGCCGATCACATGGGGGTTGAGTTCAACGCCGTTCTGCGGCTCGAATCCGCGGGCGCGACGCGCTCCGCCCTCCTGCTGGCCGCCGAGATGGGGCTTCCGCTGGTGGACGCCTGTCTGTCGGTGCGGGCCCGCCCGGAGATACAGCAGCAGATTCCGTGGCTGGTCGGGATTCCCTCGACCCCTTCCGCGCTGGTCACGCGCTGGGGTGACCAAGTGGTCATCGAAGGCGTGGACGACTACCGGGCGGAGGACCTCGCGCGCGGAGTAGCCGTTAGCAGCGGCGGCGGCGCCGCCATCGCGATGAACCCCATGACCGGCGCCGAGGTGAAGCGCGGCACCATCAAGGGGGCCCTCACCGAAGCCATCGAGTTCGGCCGCACGGTGCGCGAGGCCCGCGAGCAGGGGAATGACCCGGTCGCCGCCCTGATCGAGTTGACCGGAGGGTACAAGCTGTTCCAGGGCATCGTCACCAGGTCCGACCAGCGGGGCGACCGCGGCTTCAGCTGGACGGACGCCGAGCTCGCCGGGGTGGACGAATTCGAAGGTCACACCTACGAGATCTTCGTCAAGAACGAGAACATCGTCTCGTGGCTCGATGGCGAGCTCGATGCGATTTCACCGGACTACATCTTCAATCTCGATCCCGAAACCGGCGAGGCGATCACGGGCGGAGGTCTGGGCGGATATCCGATGGGCATGGAAGTGGTGATTGTGGGCGTGCCCGGGCACGCCGAGTGGCTGACGCCCGAGGGCATCGACATCATCGGACCGCGTCATTTCGGGTTTGACTTCGACTATGTGCCGATAGCCGAGTTGCAGGCCGGTCGGCCTTCGTTCAACTGAGAACGGAGGCGTACACCCGTCCGGCCCAACGCTTGGAAGCTCGCAGTAAACCATTTGGCAGGAGGAGGTAGCAAATGAAACGTCGGAAATTCGTCAAGGTCGTGGGCGCGGCGGGGGCAGGATCCTCGCTGCTGGCCGTTCCCGCGTCCGCCGACCCACTGGTGTCCACCACAGATGATCTGAACCTGCGTCCGGAGCCACCCTCGCCGCTTGTGGCCCACTGCAAGCGGATTCTCGAACAGAATCTGCTGACTGAGGGTGAGACGTTCGTGGTGGCCACGCCCATGGTCTTCGACCACGACTACATGCTGGCGCTGCTCACGGCAGCGGGCGAGATCGGGGCCAGCGGGGCCCACATGTCGGTCTTCCCGAGAATCAACAGCGACGGTCAGTACGAGAGCGCGCTGAGCGCATGGCACTGGAACACCTATGCGGAGGCGGACCTGTTGATCACCTCGAATCTGGGGAACGACATCGGCCTCCCGGGCGCGTCGACGGCATACGGCAACAAGGTGGGCAGCCACCCCTACCGCACGGATTTCGAGGCCATCAACCGGCCCGGGCACAAGACCCGGTGGCTGGCGCTCGGCTACGACGTGCCGCGTCAGCAGCGCTATTTCCCGACCGCGGAGCGGCGGGAGCGCACTCTCCGGGGCGCCCGGCTGCTGGACGAGACCCGGGGCGAACTTCGTGTGGTCAGCGACGCCGGCTCGGATTGGCGCTGCTCGATGGAGGGCCGTCCCGGTCACGCGCAGTACGGCATCGCCGACATGGCCGGCCGGTGGGACAACTTCGGCTACGGCTGCGTAGCGTGCGGCCCCAACGAAGACAGCGCGGAAGGAGTGCTGGTCCTGCAACCCGGTGACATCATCCCCGATCTGCATCCCCAGGTCCTCGAGGAGACCGTGACCCTCAACTGGGAGGGTGGCTATGTCACCAGCGTCGAGGGAGGCCGGCGCGCGCAGGAGCTGGGGATGCTGCTGAGTGTCTACAACGACCGGGAGGCGTTCGGCATCAGCCACTTCGGCTGGGGGACGCACGAGAGGACCGAACTCGGCGAACCGGGCGATGTCGGCCACTTCCACCACAACAAGGAGGGAAGCCTGCTCTATTCGCTTGGAATGAACTTCGGGCACGGTATCGGGGGAGCCGGGGCAGGGTATTCCGGGCTCGGCTATTCGTCCCGCATCGCGCCCAACCACACCCACTTCACGATGTTCGGCTGCGACGTGTACGTTGCGGGAGACCGGGTCATCGAGGCAGGGAGAGTGGCGCCCGAGGCGGGCGGAAGAATGTAGTTTCGCGTCTCCGGCCGCTTGGCGTATGGTGTAGCGTCCGCGGCCGGAAGACAGCTGCTACGGTTCTCGCAGGCGTGACAGTTCGGCGACGCCGGTGTTCACACCCCCAGGCTCCGTCGCGGAGCCGCCGGTGTGGCCCGGCGTTGCTGATGGGGGTGCGCATTCCCGCGCGCAAGGAAGAATCAATCCAATGAAGAAACTGCGTCCTTACCGCGTCAGAGCCTGGGCTGCCCTGGTGCCGGGCATCCTGCTGGCCAGCATCGTGCCACCCCCGCCGGCCGCCGCGCAGGGGGGATCAGGGACCATGGCCCTCGTGGGCGGCATGCTGCTGGATGGGTACGAGACCCCTCCCATCCATCACGCGGCGGTCGTCATCGAAGACAACCGCATCGTGGCCGTCGGGCCGGCCGGCGACATCGAGATCCCCGCGGGTGCGGAGATCGTGAATACCGAGGGCATGACCATGCTTCCCGGCCTGGTCGACCTCCACGTCCACCTGATGATCCTTGGTCACGGCGAATACGCGGAGTGGTGGCCCATCCTCGACAAGGCGCGTGAGGAGATGATGGCCATCTCCGCCAGGCAACTGCTGATGGCGGGTGTAACCACGGCCGTGGATCTGGGTGCCCCCATCGAGATCCTCAACGTGCGCGACGACATCAACGAGGGCCGGATTCCTGGGCCCCGAATGCTCGTCAGCGGCCCCTGGATCACCCGCGTGGGACAGCAGTTCCCGCCTTGGTTCCAGCGTCGCATCACCTCTCCCGAGGAAGCTGCCGAACAGACGGACGACCTCATCGATGCGGGGGTCGACCTGATCAAGATCTGGGCCGGGATGAGTGAGGAAGACATGCGCGCGGTCGTCGAGACCGCGCACGGGCGAGGCGTCGAGGTCCACACCCATCTCTACTCGCCCGAGGACATGTGGGCGGCGATTCGAGCCGGAACGGACGTCATCCAGCACGCCGGATCGGGCGGCAATCCTCCCTACAGCGACGACCTGGTCGCGGAGGTCGCGCACCGCGGGATCCCCGTGGTGCAGACCATCGCGCATCGCATCTGGATCTATCCGGCGACCCTTGAGTTCCCGGAGCGGTTGCAGGACGCCCGGCTCAAGGAGGATCTGCCGCCAGAACTCTACCGGGAGTTCCAGCGGTCTTTCGAGGACTTTCACAGGAACTCGTATTTTCGCACGACCCCGCGTCAGATTCGCAACTCGGAGGTCGCCGCCAACCAGTTCATCGAAGCCGGTGCGGTCATAGCCATGGGCACCGATTCGGGATCGCCCATGAACTTCCACACCGAGGCCGCGTGGCGGGAGATTTCCGCCCTGGTGGACTCGGGCATGACGCCGCTGGCGGCGATTTCCGCGTCGACCAAGACGGGAGCCGAGGTCATGGGCCTGGGCCGGGAACTGGGGACTATCGAACCCGGGAAGCTGGCCGACATCATAGTGGTGGAAGGCAATCCACTCTTCGACATCAACGTGCTGGGATACGTCCGGATGGTCGTCAAGGATGGGGTGAGATACAAGTAATCGTTTGTCGCTAGGGGTCGTGGATTCGTCCCTGGGCATGGCCCTGGTACGACCTGGGATCCGCGGGCGAGACAAGTTTCAAGGGAGGGAGAGCATGAATTGTGGACGACTGCTGCTGGCCGCATGCCTCATGGTGGGCCTTGTTTTGCAGGGAGCACCGGAGGCTCTGGGAGCACAATCCTCGGACCGGCTGGCCATCGTGGGTGGTTACCTGATCGATGGGCAGGAAGGCGTACCGATTCAGAACTCGGTGGTGCTGGTGGAAGGCGACCGGATTACACATGTCGGGACTGTATCGGATACGGAGATTCCTGCCGACGCCAGGGTGATCGATGCCAACGGGCTGACCGTCATGCCCGGTCTCAACGAGGCCCACGCTCACCTGTTCATCATCGGTCACGGGTTCTACGACGAGTACTTTCCGCGCTACATGGGCCGCTGGCGCGAGATCATGGAGATTGCGGCGCGCCAGCTCCTGATGGCGGGCGTGACTTCGGCGCGGGATCTGGGCGCTCCCCTGGAGGATGCCCTGTACATCCGCGACGAGATCAACGCTGGCCGCATGGTCGGCCCGCGCCTGTTCGTTTCCGGCCCGTTCCTGCAGAAGAGCCTACCCGCCGCGCTGGGCACGAGCTACGACTCCCGCGTGCAGGAATTCTTCCGCTGGACGGTGGACGGACCCGAGGACGCCCGCCGAAAGGCGCGGGAGCTGGTGGACGCCGGGGTGGACCTCCTGAAGGTCATTCAGCTGAGCCAGCTGACCCGCGAGGAGCGGATGGCCATCGGCGAAGTCGCCCGGGAGGCGGGGCTGCACATCGCGGTGCACGCCAGCACGGTGGAGGAGGTGGGGCAGGCCGCGGAGATGGGAGCCAACTCCATCGAGCACATGGGGGGACGTCCCTATCCGCTCTACCCCGAGGAGACCATCCGCCTGATGGCGGACAACAACATCGTGGCCTCGGTGACTTCCATGGTCAGCAAGGTCTACGACATCACGACGGAATACCCCGAACGGCTGGACAATCCGCAGCTCAGGGCGGACCTGCCCGCGGACATGTATGAGGACGTGCGCGGATCGCTCGACTTCTTCAGCCGGCTCAACTACTTCTCGGGAGCAAAGGACTCCAACGCCCATCACCCCGCGAAGGTGAGGCAGCTGTACGAAAACGGAATCCGTCTCGTGATCGGCACCGACTCGGGCACGCCCATGAACTTCCACTACGAGTCCACTTGGCAGGAGATGGACCTGTTTGTGCGCTACGGCATCCCGCCGATGAAGGTCATCAGCATGGCGACGAAGTTCCCGGCCCTCCTGTACCGCGAGTTCGACGACATGGGCACCATCGAACCGGGCAAGCTGGCCGACATCATCGTGGTGAACGGAAATCCCCTGAGAAACATGGCCGCGCTCGAGCAGAACAACGTGATCCATGTCATCAAGGGCGGCGTGCAATACAAGGGTCCCGGTATCGAAACGTCGCGCCCGGTCTCCGACGCGGATGCCGGGAGACAGCGATGAAGCAGAATGTCCAGGCAGCAATAACACCCGGGTCCAGGAACCCATATCACCCATATTTACCGAGCAATAGCACCCATATTGAACAGATGGAGCAGCGCAGGAGCGAACCCCGGGATGCGGGCGGATGAGACCGGAATGAAGAGCCTGCGAGGGATCCGCGCGTGTCTGGCGGCCGCCGCTGCCATCGCTGTGCCGTGCGGTCCGGCGTTGCTGGCGGGGCAACAGCCCCCGGATCAACTCGCCATCGTCGGCGGCATGCTGATTGATGGCCACGAGGGAGCACCGATTCAGAACTCGGTGATCCTGGTGGAGGGGGACCGCATCGTTCACGTAGGAACGGTTTCGAATACCGAGGTCCCAGCTGGCGCGAGGGTGATCGACGCAAACGGGCTGACGGTCATGCCGGGGCTGAACGAGGCCCATGCCCACCTCATCGTTGTGGGGCATGGTTTCTACGACGAATACTTCCCCCGCTACATGGGCCGCTGGCGCGAGATCATGGAGATCTCGGCCCGCCAGCTCCTCATGGCGGGCGTAACCACGGCCCGGGATCTCGGGGCACCGCTCGAAGACGCGATCTGGGTCCGCGACGAGATCAACGCGGGTCGCATGATCGGCCCGCGGCTCTTCGTCTCCGGCCCCTTCCTGCAAAAGAGCCTGCCGGTTCCTGTGGGTACGCGCTACGACTACCGGACACAAGCGTTTGTCCGCTGGACCGTGGACGGGCCGGAGGACGCCGCCCGCAAGGCCCGCCAGCTCATCGATGCGGGGGTGGATGTCATCAAGGTCATCCAGTTGGGGCAGCTCGCCCGGGAGGAACGGCTGGCCATTGCGGGCGAGGCCCACCGAGCGGGATTGCACATGGCCGTCCACGCAGGATTGGTCGAGGAGATGCGCGCCGCGGCCGAAATGGGGGTGGGCTCCATCGAGCACATGGGAGGGGGCAGGAACCCTCTCTATCCGGAAGAATCGCTGCGTCTCATCGCCGAGAACGGAATCGTGGCCTCGGTCACCTCTCTGGTGAGCAGGGTCTACGACATCACGGCCGAATACCCGGAACGACTGGACAACCCCCAGCTGAAGGCCGATCTGCCCTCCGACATCTACGAGGATGTCCGAGGTTCGCTGGACCACTTCAGCAGGCTCAACTACTTCTCCGGTGCCAAGGAGGCCAACCGGCATCATCCGGCCAAGCTGAGACAGCTGTACCAGAACGGGGTCCGCCTCGTAATAGGCACGGATTCGGGCACGCCGATGAACTTCCACTACGAGTCCACCTGGCAGGAGATGGATCTTTTTGTGCGCTACGGGATCCCGCCCATGAAGGTCATCAGCATGGCGACCCGCCACCCCGCGCTGCTCTACGGCAGGTTCGACGACCTGGGCACCATCGAGCCGGGCAAGCTGGCCGACATCATCGTTGTGAACGGGAACCCGCTCCGGAACATGAGTGCGCTACAGCAGAACAACGTGATTCACGTCATCAAGGGAGGCGTTCAGTACAAGGGCCCGGGGATCGACCCGTCGCGGCCCGTGTCCGACGCCGACGCCCGGGAGGACTAGCCGATTCGGTGGGGACGCGCGATGGTGCGGTAGCCCGTGAATCGTTTGAGGTCGACCTTACCCGGGGTGCTCACAAGCAAGGAGAGGACCATGGCCAAGCAGGCAGAGGGAAGGAAAGGGCATCGGCGCGAGGCGCTGCGCACTCGGAGCGCGGTGCTGCTGGCGTTGCTGTTGACGGGGTGGGCGACCGCGCCCGCGTCCCTGGAAGCCCAACGGGTCACCCTCCCCGACACGACCGAGGTGACCGCCATCGTCGCGGGACGCCTCATCGACGGCGTGGACGGAAGCGTGCGTGAGAACGTCACCATTCTCGTGCGTGGCACCCGCCTGGAAGCCGTCGGCGAGGACGTCCAGGTCCCGTCGGGGGTCACGCGCATCGACCTCTCCGACCATACCGTGATGCCGGGCTTCATCGATCTGCACACCCACCTGACGAGCGGGGGTGGAAGCCGCGACAGCCGGTTGCGCCGTTGGCCGGGCCACTTGGCTATCGTGGGCGTGATGAACGCCAGGATTACCCTCGAAGCGGGCTTCACGACAGTGCGCAATGTGGGCGCCGACAACTTCGCGGACGTGGCGCTGCGCGACGCCATCAACGAAGGCCTAGTGCCGGGTCCGCGGATTTACACGGCCGTGTACTCGCTCGGGATCACCGGGGGGCACTGCGACAGCAACGGCTATCGCCCCGATGTCTTTGAAGAGCCGGGAATCGAGCATGGCATCGCGCAGGGCATCGAGCGCGTGCGGGAGGCAGTGAACTACCAGATCAAGTATGGCGCCGACGTCATCAAGTTCTGCGCCACCGGCGGCGTGCTGTCGCTGGGCGACGCGGTCGGCGTGCAGCAGTACACGGAGGAGGAGATGGTCGTTCTCGTGCAGACCGCCAACATGGCCGAGCGCACCGTGGCCGCGCACGCGCACGGCCTGGAGGGCATCAAGGCGGCCGTGCGGGCGGGGGTCACTTCCATCGAACACGGTTCCATGCTGGACGACGAGACCGTGCGCCTCATGGCCGAGCACGGCACATATCTGGTGCCCACCATGATGGCGTTCGAGAATGTTCGGGAGAGGTCGCTGGCGGGAACCCTCGTCGGCCTGCCGGGACAGAAGGCGCTGGAGATCTATCCCTATTTCCGGGAATCGATCCGGTTGGCGATCCGGGAAGGCGTAAACATCGGCTTCGGCACCGACGCCGGCGTTTTCCCGCACGGAGAAAACGCTGGAGAGTTCCGCCTCCTCGTGGATGTGGGCATGTCGCCGACCGATGCGATTCTGGCCGCCACCCGTGAAGCGGCGAAGGTGTTGCATCGCACGGATGAACTGGGCGGCGTGGAGGCCGGCAAGGTCGCGGATCTGGTGGCCGTGCGCGGAGATCCGCTGTCCGACATCGACCTCCTCCGGAACATCGACTTCGTCATGAAGGACGGTGTCGTATACAAGGAAGGTGGGCGCGCCCGTCCCGCGACGGAGGAAGAGGGCCGCTAGCTGATGCTAGAGGGGGCTCGCTGCCTGGCAGCCCGACACACTTCAACCATCTGACGGAGATCTGTGAGACCATGACGACGAATCGACGCGACTTCCTCCGGATGACGGCGCTCGCCGGCGGCGGGCTGGGCCTCGGACTCGGATACCCGGCCTCGCTGAACGGGCATGAGCCCCAAGCGCTCCAGCTGCCGCGCGGGGCTTCCCGCATCCTCCTCCTGGGCGGCACCGGGTTCATCGGCCCCTGGCAGGTGAACCGCATCCTGTCGCGTGGCCATGAACTCACCCTGTTCAACCGCGGCCGAAGCCGGCCGCGCATGTTCCAGGACCAGTTCACCGGGCTGGAAAACCT
>JAAXGM010000010.1:0-28551 GCA_012267435.1 Gemmatimonadota bacterium | reverse complement strand
GCGCCGGTGGGGCAGGCGGATCTGCCGATGGAGGAATGGGAAGGCTACGGGCCGATGAAGGCGCTGGCGGAACAGGAGCTGCAGGCCGCCTTCGGGGATCGCTGCACCATTGTCCGTCCCGGCCTGGTGGCCGGCCCGGGAGACCGCAGCGACCGCTTCACATACTGGTGCGCGCGCATGGACCGGGGCGGGGAAGTGCTCGCCCCCAACACCCCCATGGATCCGGTGCAGTACATCGATGTGCGTGATCTGGCCGAGTTCATGGTGCATCTGCTGGAGCAGGAAACCAGAGGGGTTTACAACGTGATCGGACCGGAGGGGGATCTGCACATGGCGGAGTTCCTCTACGGGATCAAGGCGGTAACCTCAACGCCCTCGAGTCTCACGTTCGTCGCCCTCGACTTCCTTCGGGAACAGGGCGTGCGGCCCTGGAGCGACCTCCCGGTGTGGCAGCCACCCATGGGACCGACAACGGGCTTTGCGCGCATGAGCCGCGCCCGGGGAATCGCCGCCGGCCTGCGCTATCGGCCACTCGCGGTCAGCGCGGCCGAGACGCTCGATTGGTGGAAGGGGCTTCCCGAGGAGGACAGAGCGACCATGCGCTCGGGCCTCGCCGCCGAGCGTGAGGCCGAGGTGCTCGACGCTTGGCGCCGGAGGTCCGGCTAACGGCAGCTGGCGAACTCCTCCCGGCACTTCGACACATCCCCGCGATCCGCGCGACACGCGGATTCATTCGCCGACCGCCGGGGCGCGCCGCCGGCCGGAAATTGCTTGCGTGGCATCGGGCCCGCCGTTACGGTGCCGGTGCGCATGCCCCCCTCATTTCCCGACCGCCGTCCCGCAATCCCGGAGGCATCGATGACCCGGTTTGTGAAGCTGTTCCTCCTCGTCCCGATCCTCCTCCCCAACGTGCTCGACGCGCAGCAGGCGCCCCGACCCGGGAGCGGCGGAAACCCGATCGATCCCGACGCCCCCAGGCCGATCGACGCACTTGAGTCGGTGTGGATCGAGGAACTCACCTTCATGGAGGTGCGCGACGCGATCCGCTCCGGGAAGACCACCGTCATCGTGCCCACGGGCGGGGTTGAGGAGAACGGCCCCTACCTGGCGGGCGGAAAGCACAACTACATCCTGCAGCAGACGGCCGAGGCGGTTGCGCGCAAGCTGGGCAACGCGCTTATCGCCCCGATCGTCAAGTACGTGCCCGAGGGGGAAATCGACCTTGAACCCGGCACCATCCGCTATCCGGGCACCATCGGGGTCAGGGTCGAGACCTTCAAGGCCGTGCTCACCGATGTCTCCACCGCCCTGCGGGCCAACGGCTTCCAGCACATCGTCCTGATTGGCGACAGCGGGGGCAACCAGCAACCGCAGCTGGAGGTCGCCGAAGCGCTCTCGGCCAAGTGGACCGACGGCAGGACCAGCATCCACCATGTCCCCGAGTACTACAACTGGGTGCAGCGCCAGGAGTGGCTGCGCGAAAGGGGCATCAACGAGGTGATGCAGGACCCCGGTCTGCACGACGAGTTCAGCGCCACCTCGATCATGATGCTCACGGATCCCACCACGGTACGAATGGAGCAGCGCATTCGCGCGGGACACTTCTCCATCAACGGCGTCGACCTGGCGCCCATACCCCGCACTCTGGCCCTCGGGCGCGAACTCGTGGACTGGATCGCGGACCTGACCGTGGCGGCCATCCACCAGGCCACCGGGGAGACCGACGGAAGCTGATGTTCGCCGGCCCGGGTTCGCCCGGGGCCGGCACCCACGGACGACGTTCGCACCATCCCCCGCGGCCCCGCGTTCGTAGATCGGGCGGGCCGGAATACCACACCTGTAGAGGAGATCTTCATGGAGTCGCGCACCGTCACTCGAATCTTCGCAACCGGCATCGCCCTGATGCTCTTCGCGTACGCGCCGCCCCTGGAGGCGCAGGAGCTCCACTCGGGAGAATTCAGGGCCGGAGAATCCGCCATCGTACACCACAACCTCATGGTGCCCATGCGGGACGGCACGCTCCTCTCGACGGACGTGTATCGCCCGGCCGCCCCGGGGCGCCATCCCGCGCTGCTGATCCGCGACCCCTACGACAACGGCTCCGACGCCGCCTCCTGGGAGGAGGGCCTTCGCTGGGCGGAGCGGGGATATGTCTACGTCCACCAGAACGTGCGCGGCCGCTTCGACTCCGAGGGGAGCTGGTATCCCTATCTGGCCGAAGCCAACGACAGCCACGACACGCAGAACTGGATCGGCCGGCAGGAGTGGTCCGACGGGCAGATCGGCACCCACGGCAACTCCTACCTCGCCACCACGCAGTGGAAGGGCGCGGAGTTCCGGTCGCCATACCTGAAGGCGATGGCGCCCCGTGTGACCCCGTTCAACTATTACTTCGACACCGCCTATCCGGGAGGCGCGCTCGCGCTGGGCTCGCGCATCGGCTGGGCGTCGGGGATGGGCGGGCGCACCGGCCAGGCGGGCAACCCCGACTGGGACCAGGTGCTCTGGACCATGCCGCTGCTGGAGATGGGCGCGGCCACGGGGCAGGACAATCCCTGGTGGCGCGACTTCGTGATGCATCCCCAGTACGACGCCTACTGGGAGGTGCTGGACTCGGAGGCGAGGCTGGAGGAATTCGCCGCGGCCTCCCTCAACATCGGCGGGTGGTACGATGTCTTCCTGGACGGCACCCTGGTCAGCTACACTGGCATGGTGGAGAAGGGACGCACCGAGTACGCACGCGAGAACCAGAAGCTGCTCATCGGCCCCTGGCCCCACGCCAGCGTCCCCAACTTCGTGTACGACGGCATTGATTTCGGGCCGGACGCCACCGTCGACTTCGACAGCCTGCACGTGAAGTGGTTCGATGCCCTGCTCAAGGACGTCGACAACGGCTATCTCGATGAACCGCCCGTGCGGATCTTCATCATGGGCGAGAACGTCTGGCGCTCCGAGAACGAGTGGCCCATCGCCCGCACCCGGTACACGAACTACTACTTCCACAGCGGGGGCGGTGCGAACGGCTCCTCCGGCGACGGCACGCTGAGCATGGAGATGCCGGGAGCGTCCGACCCGGCCGACGAGTTCACGTACGACCCGATGAACCCGGTTCCGACCCGCGGCGGCAACCTCATGTTCGGGCCTACGCCCCCCGGGCCCTTCGACCGGGCGGACATCGCGGAGCGGGACGACATCCTGGTGTTCAGCACGCCGCCCCTGGAGGAGGCGGTGGAAGTCACGGGTCCGGTCACGGTCACCCTGTACGCGTCGAGTTCGGCGACCGACACCGACTTCACGGCGATGCTGGTCGACGTCCACCCGGACGGAAAGGCCATCAACATCGCGGACGGCATCCTGCGGGCGCGGTATCACGGCAACCCCGACTTCACGGACTTCGAGTTGCTGGAACCGGGGACGGTGTACGAGTTCAACATCGACCTGTGGGCGACCAGCAACCTCTTCGGGGAAGGCCACCGGATCCGGGTCGAGATCTCGAGCAGCAACTTCCCCAAGTACGACCGCAACCCGAACACGGGCGGCCCGATCCACCTGGAGACCGAAGTCCGGACGGCCGATCAGACGGTCTACCACAACGCCCGCTATCCGTCGCACATCACGCTGCCGATCATTCCCCGGTAGGGGTCCGGCGCGGAACCTCGCCGGGCGCGGGAGCGACGCGCGGACGAATCGCTTGTGCGTGCGACGAGCGGCACGGCCCGGCCGCCGAGGGAGGGGAGTCCGGCTAAAGCCCGTTCACCGCGCTTGCCAGCGGGAAGGCCCGAGGCGTACCTTGAGACGGTGCTGTGTCCGGGCCTCGTGTGTCCCGGCGGCGCCAGTGCGTCCCGCGCAGCGGTCTGCATGCGGAGGTGTTTGTGAGAGCTTTCCTTCCGGGAATTTCGCTCCTGGGCCTGGCCCTCTTCATGGGCCATGAGGGAAAGAGCGCGCCGACGTTCGGGGGGGAGCCCCGGCATCCCGTCCCTGCCCTCGCGACGCGCCACCTTCCGGATGACTCACGGGGTCCGGGTGTGCGTCTCGGCACTCCCCCGTCCGAGGCGCTAAACGCCGTCGTCCGTCAGTACTGCTTCGTCTGCCACAACGACGCCATGATGACCGGCAACATGTCGGTCCAGAGCTTCGACGTGACCGCCGCCTGGGACGACTGGGAGACGGCCGAGCGCATGATCGCGAAGCTGCGCACGGGCATGATGCCTCCGCCCGGAATACCTCGTCCCGGCGGGGACACGCTGCTCACGCTCGTCGAGACGCTCGAGCGGACGATCGACGACTACGCGGCCGCCAATCCCAACCCGGGCAACCGCAGCTTCCAGCGGCTCAATCGCGCCGAGTACGAGAAGGCCATCCAGGATCTTTTCGGCATCGCCGTCGACGCCAGTCAGTGGCTTCCCCCGGATCTCTATCTGGGGAATTTCGACCACATGGCGGTCTCGCAGCCGCTGTCGCCCACGCTCCTCAACTCGTACCTGAACGCCGCCAACGACGTCAGTCGCCTGGTCCTGGGTCATCCCGGCGCGGCCTCGGACTCCAAGACGTACCTCGTCTCCACGTACCAGTCCCAGCACGAGTGGGACCATGTGGAGGGTGCGCCCCATGGCACCCGTGGCGGCATCGTGGTGGACCATCATTTTCCCGCCGACGGCGAGTACATCTTCGAGATGTCGTTCTGGGCGGGGGACCATGAGCGCTTCGCGGAAATGGACATCTCCATCGACGGAGAGCGGGTCGCTCTGCTTCCGGTGGAGGAGCTGCGCCGGGACGCGGACCTGGGGCCGAACTGGAACCAGTTCACCGACCCCATCTTCATCGGCGCCGGCCAGCATCGTGTCGCGGCGACGTTCATCAGGAAACAGGACGGGCCCTACGCCGACCTTCAGCAGCCCTTCGGCTGGTCCAACGCCGGGGTTCGCTTCCGCATCGGGACGGGGTTCGTCGTCCTGACCCACCTGAGGGACCTGACCATCCGCGGGCCCTTGGACCCGCAGGGCGTCTCCGAGACCCCGAGCCGGCGGCGGGTCTTCAGCTGCCGGCCCACGTCGACCGACGAGCGGTCCTGCGCCCGGGAGATCGCCGCGAGGCTCGCCCGGCAGGCCTATCGCCGGCCGCTCACCGACTCCGATCTCGCGGGCCTGATGTCGTTCTACGACGTGGGAGCCGACGAAGGGGGCTTCGAGACCGGCGTGCGCACCGTCCTGGAGGCCATCCTGGCGAGCCCGCACTTCGTGTTCCGGATCGAAGAGGCCCCGGAGAACCCGCTCGAGACCGAAGGGAGCTACCGGATCACCGACCTCGCCCTCGCCTCCAGGCTGTCCTATTTCCTCTGGGGAACGCAGCCGGACGACGAGCTGGTTTCGCTCGCGAGCCGCGATCGGCTCTCGGATTCCCGCGTCCTGGAGCAGCAGGTTCGCCGCATGCTGGCCGACCCCCGCTCCGAGAGTCTCGCCACCCGTTTCGCCACGCAGTGGCTGAGGCTTCAGGATCTCGAAAGGGTGCAGCCGGACGCCTTCTGGTTCCCGCACTTCAACGAGCAGCTCAAGGCCGCCATGCGGCGCGAGACCGAGCTGTTCTTCGATCATCTGGTCCGCGAGGACCGGAGCCTGCTGGAGCTCTACAGCGCCGACTACAGCTTCATGAATCAGCGTCTGGCGGAGCACTACGGCATCCAGGGAGTAGTGGGAGAGAACTTCCGGCGCGTGGACTATCCCCAGGGAATGCTGCGCCAGGGGCTGCTGGGGCACGGCAGCGTGCTGATGTCCACGTCGATGGGCACGCGAACCTCCCCCGTGCTGCGCGGCAAATGGGTGATGGAGGTGCTGCTGGACGCGCCGCCCCCGCCTCCTCCCCCCGATGTGCCCGCTCTGGAAGAGACCGAGGACGAAGGGGAGGGCCGGCTGCTAACCACGCGCGAGCGGCTGGAGATCCATCGCCAAAACCCGGTTTGCGCCGCCTGCCATCAGTTCATGGACCCGATCGGGGTGGCGTTGGAAAACTTCGGCGTGACCGGGGAATGGCGGATTCGCGAGAGCGGGTCCCCTCTTGACGCCCGGGGCCAGCTCTACGACGGCACCGATCTCACCAACTCGGTTCAGCTCGCGGACGCGCTCCTGGAGCGCCCGATTCCGCTGGTGCGCACCTTCACGATGAACCTGCTGGCCTACGCGCTCGGGCGTCGCGTCGAGTACTACGACGGGCCGACCATACGCGCCATCGCGCGGGAGGCGGAGAGCAACGACTACAGAATCTCGTCCTTCGTCCTGGGCGTCGTGGAGAGCGGCGCCTTCCGCAGCCGGCAGGACATGGGAGCCGCGACCGCGGACGGGGTCGAGGGCGGATAGGACGACAAAGACATGGCCCGGGGCACTGCCGCCGGGACGCAACGATGAGCAGAGGGAGCACGACGATGACGACCAGTTTCATCACGGGCGCGCACATCCCCCGCCGCACCTTCGTTCGCGGGATGGGAGCCACGGTGGCGCTGCCCCTCCTGGACGCGATGATGCCGGCCGGACCGGGCCGCTGGGGACGCGCGGCGGCCGCGCTCGAGGACCGCACCCGCCTGGTGTGCATCGAGGAGGTGCACGGCGTGCCTGGGTGCAGCGAGTGGGGCGCGAGCCAGCATCTGTTCGCACCCGAGAGGATCGGGCGAAACTTCCGCATGACCGATGCGAACGTGCTCAAGCCGCTCGAACGCTTTCAGGACTACCTCACCATCATCAGCAACACCGACGTGCGCATGGCGGAGGCCTACGAGCCCAACGAGATCGGCGGCGACCACTTCCGGTCGACGGCGGTCTTCCTGACCCAGTGCCATCCCAAGCAGACCCAGGGATCGGACATCTATGTCGGCGTCTCCCTCGACCAGCTGCAGGCGCGCCGGTTCGGGCAGGACACGGCGCTCCCGTCGCTGCAGCTCTGCATCGAGAATCTGGGGCAGGGAGGAGGCTGCTGGTACAATTACCACTGCGCGTACACGGACGCGATCAGCTGGGCTTCCCCGACCGAGCCGCTGCCGATGATCCGCGACCCGCGCGCCGCGTTCGACCTTCTCTTCGGCGCCGGTGGAAGCAACGAGGAGCGGGCGGTCCGCAGGCGCACCAACCAGAGCATCCTCGACTGGATCGTGGATGAGGTGGCGACGCTCAAGGCACGGGTGGGGACGGAGGACCGGAACCGGCTGGACCGGTATCTCGACAACGTGCGCGAGGTGGAGCGCCGCATTCAGAAGGTTGAGGAGTTCAACTCCGGCGGCGAGCAGCGGGAGCTGCCGGAAGCCCCGGCCGGCGTGCCCGACTCCTTCGCCGAGCACATGGAGCTGATGTTCGACCTGCAGGTGCTGGCCTTCCAGACCGACATGACGCGGGTTGTATCCTTCAAGATGGGGCGCGACGCCTCGAACCGGATCCACCCGGAGAGCGGCACCACCACGCCCTTCCATCCGGCCTCGCACCACGGCAACAGCGAGGAAGCCATTCTGGACTTCAACCAGATCGCGCAGTACCGCATGAGCCCCCTGCCGTACTTCCTGGAGAAGCTGCGGGCGAGCGTGGAGGGAGACGCCAACCTGCTGGACAAGTCGGTGATCGTGTGGGGTTCGCCGATGGCGGACGGCAACGTCCACAATCACCGTCGCTGCCCGCTCATCCTGCTGGGCCACGGCAACGGACGGCTCGAAGGCAACGTTCACCTGAAGGCCCCGGACGGCACTCCCATGGCGAACGTCTTCCTCAGCCTGCTGCACCGGTTGGGGCACGAGGACATGGACAGCTTCGGCGACAGCACGGGCGAGTTCGCGCTGGGGCATCCCCGCGACGCCGTGACCGCGGCGGAATCGTCGAGCCGATAGGGGCCCGCCAGTGAACCCGACGACCGCCCTGGCGATCATCGCCCTGCTGCTGGCCGTACCGGCCGCGAGCGGCCCGGTGGCCGATGCGGCCATGCGCGGGGACCTCGAGGCGGTTCGCGCCCTGCTGGAGCGGGGGGCCGACGCCAACGAGGCCCAGGGCGACGGAATGACCGCGCTCCACTGGGCGGCGCGTCACGGCGACATCGAGATGGCGCGGCTGCTCATCACCGCGGGAGCGAACGTGGAGGCGGGAACCCGCATCGGGCGCTACACACCCCTCCACCTCGCGGGCCGGGCGGGAGGCGCCGGGGTCGTGGAGGCGCTGCTCGCGGCGGGCGCCGACGTGCACGCGAAGACCACCAACAGCGGCGTGACCGCGCTCCACCTGGCGGCCGAGTCGGGGAGTTCGGACGCGGTGCGGCTTCTGGCGGGTGCGGGCGCCGACCTGGACGCCCGCGAACGGGAGTGGAGGCAGACGCCGTTGATCTTCGCGGCCGCTAGGAACCGCGCGCGGGCCATCGGCACCCTTCTCGAACTGGGGGCGGACGTTTCGCTGTCGGAGTCCGTGATCGAGGATGTGGATCGGCGGGCGGCGGTGGATGTCGCCGCGCAACACCGGCTGTACGAGGTGCTTGCCCAGTTCCGTCCGGACTGGCTGGAGAACGACCCGAGGGAGGATCCCTGGGGACCCGTCGACGAGGGAGAGCGCCCGACCCCCGGCCAAGTGGCGGTGGCCATCGAAGCCGCGCGCGAGGTGCAGCGCGGGGGCGACGTGCTGATCCTGGACGGCGAGCTGCAGGGCATCTCGCCGATATCGACCAATCCCCCTCCGGGCCAGCCGGCCCTGGTGGGCAAGTGGGGCGGGCTCACCCCCCTGCTGCACGCGTCTCGCGCCGGACACATGGAGGCCGTGGACGCGCTTCTGGACGGGGGCGCGGACATCGACCAGACCAGCGGAGACGGAACCAGCCCGCTGCTGATCGCGATGCTGAACGGGCGCTTCGACCTGGGGCTCCATCTCCTCGAGCGGGGAGCCGATCCCAACGTCGCCAGCGAGCCCGGCGCGACGCCCCTGTACGCCGCGATCAACGTGCAGTGGGCCGGCACGTCGTTCTATCCCCAGCCGCGCGCCCACGAGGCGCAGGAGGCCGACTACCTCCACGTGATGGAGGCGCTGCTGCGGGCGGGAGCGGATCCCAACGCGCGGCTCAGCCGGGACCTGTGGTGGGCGCATCAGCGTCTCGTCAGCGCGAACCTGGAGGGAACCACGCCCTTCTTCCGCGCCGCGCTCGGCGTCGATGTCGCCGCGATGAAGCTGCTGGTGGCCTACGGAGCGGATCCGGGCATTCCCAGCCGAAAGCCGGCGGGCGCGGATGTTGCCCCCGTGGCCGCGGATTACTCGGCCGCCGTCGACGAGAGCGGTATCCCACCGGTTCCCTCGGGAGGCGCCGCCATGTATCCCATCCACGCGGCCACGGGGGTCGGGTACGACCAGCGCGCGGCGAACGAACATCGGTATGTGCCGGGTGGATGGCTTCCGGCCGTCAAGTACCTCGTGGAGGAGTTGGGAGCCGATGTGAACGCCCGGGACCTGGATGCCCGCACACCACTCCACAACGCCGCTTCGCGCGGTGACAACCAAGTCATCCTCTACCTGATCGAGCGCGGCGCCGACGTGCATGCGGTGACGCGACTCGGCCAGACGACCGTCGACATGGCCAACAGCCCAAGCTACAATGTTCGCCCGTTTCCGGAGACGATCGCTCTTCTCGAGCGCTTGGGCGCCATCAACAACGAAAATTGCGCCATGTGTTAGTTCGGGGCCGGAGGCCGTGCGCCCGAGGCCCCACAGACCCCGGAGAATCCAAGCGGGATTTCCCGGGGCAGGATCGGTGCCGTTCCCCCAAAGCAGGAGGTGGAAGCATGAAAATCCTTCGTAAGGTCTTCACCTTAACCGGCGCGGTCTGCGCCATGGCCATGATTGCCGCTCCCGTGTCCGCCCAGACCGGCACCGTCACCGGCTCGGTCCAGGAGGTGGGCACCGGGCTGCCGCTGGCGGGCGCGCAGGTGAGCATCGCCGCGGAGGGAGTCGGCAACGTCACCAACGCCAACGGCCGCTTCGTGCTGCTGGGCATTCCGGCCGGCGACCACGTTCTGGAGATCCGCTACATCGGATACGGGACCGAGACCCGGGACGTCACCGTGGTAGCGGATCAGACCGTGAACTTGGATATCCAGATGGAATCCGAGGCGATCGCCTTGGACGAGGTGATCGTGACCGGCACCGGAGTCGTCACCGAGCGGCGGCGGCTGGGCCAAACGGTCGAGACGCTGGGTGCCGAAACGATCAACACCGCGCCCGTATCCAACATCACCGAGGCGCTCTCCGGACGCATTGCGGGGATGGTGCCCGGGATCGCCCCCAACGTGGGGACCTCGAGCCAGATCCTGCTGCGCGGGGCCGTCAGCCTCACGCAGCGGAGCGCCCCGCTGATCTACGTCGACGGGGTTCGCATCGACTCCAACTACAGCAAGGTGGGAGGCGCCCGCCAGGCCACCACCATCGACCGCCTCAACCCCAACGACATCGAGCGCATCGAGGTGATCAAGGGTGCCGCCGCGGCGACTCTGTACGGCACCGAGGCCTCCAGCGGCGTGATTCACATCATCACCAAGCGCGGGAGCGCCGGCGACCCGGTATGGACCTTCGGTACCGGCTTCGACGGCACGAGGATACCGGAAGCCCGCCTGAAGGGAGTCTGGGGCTACAACTTCGACACCAAGCAGTTGCAGACCCTCGGCAAGCCCGTCCTCGACTACCTCGGCGGCTGGGGATCGGTCATGGACTTCAACGCGGACGTGCGGGGCGGGACCTCGACCGTACAGTATTTCGCCTCCGGCCGTCTCCGCGACGAGGTCGGACAGATGGGCCGCGAGTACCGCGACTTCCAGGGCACCCTGGACGCCAACCTGCGCGCCAACCTCACGGTGCAGGCGACCGAGAGGCTCGGGATTCGCGTGGACATGAACACGGTTTTCGCCGATCGGCGCCAGCCCGGCCAGAACGGGCTCAACTGGGGGAGCGGATACCTGTGGGGCTTCTTCCTGGCGACGCCCAGGAATCCGGCGCCGCGCTTCCCCTACGGTGGACGCTACGGCGTCAACGCCTACGAGATCGCGTGGCCGCCGCCACACGGATACAGCGGACCGCTCTCCCCGGGCGAGCACTTCCTTCCGCTGGACAGCGATCCCATCGCGAGCGTGACCTCACACCAGGACGAGCAGCGCGTGACGCTAAGCGGCGCGATCAACTACGACTGGGGCAGCGGCATCCGCTCCGAGCTCATCATGGGCCGGGATCGCATCACCGAGGAGTATATCGAGCACGTCAACAAGGGGCTCAACATCTATCACGAACAGGGTGAGCGGCTCGTGCGCACTTCCGAGCGGACGGCCACGACCCTTGACTTCAAGACCTCCTGGTCGCGCGACTTCAGCGAGAACCTGACGTCGACCCTGCTGGTGGGCGGCCAGAGCTTCTGGGAGGAGGAGTGGTTCAGAACGCTCGGGGTCCGGGACTTCCCGCTGCGGCAGCTCGCGACGCTTCCCGCCGGATCACAGCTCCTGCCGCCGAACGAGCGGTTCCAGGAAGTGATCAACGCCGGCGTCTACGCGCAGGAGGAAGTGGGGCTGTGGAACCGCCTTTTCCTGAACGCCGGTCTGCGCGTGGACGGCAACTCCGCCTTCGGTGAGAATTTCGCCTTCCAGGTGTACCCCAAGGGCGGCGCCTCCTGGGTCGTGTCGGAGCATGACTTCTGGCCGTTCCAGACCTGGGACCAGTTCCGGGTGCGGGCGGCGCTGGGCGCGGCGGGATTGCAGCCCGGCGCGTTCGACGCCACCCAGACGTGGCTGCCCGGCATCGGCGTTGACAACCTCTCCATCGTGAGAACCGGCAACCCCGGGAACCCGGACCTGAAACCCGAGCGCACCCTGGAGTGGGAGTTCGGGACCGAGTTCGGCTTCCTCGATGGTCGGGTGGGGCTGGATCTGGTGTACTACAACGCGACCACCAGCGACGCGCTCCTGCCCGTGCCGTCCGCGGCCTCCACCGGATTCCTCCAGCCGGTTGTCTCCAACGTCGGCAAGATCCGCAACCAGGGGTTCGAGTCCTCGCTGGACGTTACCTGGATCCGGCGTCCCGGCCTGAGATGGTCGACCACCTTCCAGGCGGCGCTGAACGATTCGAAGATCCTCGACATGGGCGGCGTGCCCCCCTACCGGGTTCACATCCAGGGCGGTACCAGCGCCGGCCGGTATTATCCCACCATGAAGGAAGGGTTCACGCCCGGCGCGTGGATCGCTCCGGTGCCCGATCCCAGCAACCCCTACACCGTGGCGGTGCCCATCGCCCAGCTCACGAGGCTGAACCAGATCACGCCCAACAAGCTCAAGAATGCCGCGGGCGGCGATTCGCTGGAGTACGTGGGGCGCCCCATCCCGCTCTGGACGGGAAGCTTCCTCACCTCGCTCGACCTCCCCGGCGGCGTGAGCGTCAACGCCACCTTCACGGGGGCGTACGACTATCACATGTTCTCGGAGGTGTCGGTCATTCAGGATGCCTTTACCCGGAATTCACCGCGAGTGGCCGAGTTCGAGGCCATCCTGGACGACCCGAACACCTCGGTGGAGGAACGCCAGCGGGTCGCGGAGAACTTCGGCAACCAGCATCCCTCGATGATCTCCAGCTACCTCTTCAGGGCCGACTTCCTTCGCTTCGCGGACCTCTCCCTCAACTACAACGTCCCGGAGCGCTTCCTGACTTCGCTCGCGGGCATGAATTCCCTGGTGGTCAGATTGTCGGCGAGCAACCTGTTCCTCTGGAACAAGTGCCCCGTGGACGTCTGCATGTCGGATCCCCTGACCCCCTATCACGGAATCCCCGACGCCCGCGCCGGTGGGCCCTACAATGCTTTCGGCATGAACTCCGACTACGGTCAGCCGCCGAGCCCCAGACGCTACGGCATTCGTTTCCAGGCGACGTTCTAGGATACGAGTGTGCGACGGGTATCGGATCGATCGCCAATGGCGACGAGCGGTTTTCTGAAGACAAGGGAGATAGCCATGCGGATGCATGCATTGAGATTGGGCGTACTTTCGTTCACCGTATTGATTGCAGCTGGATGTGGTGACCTGTTCAGCGTCGACAACCCGGGAAGCCTCACGCTTGCCGATCTGGAGGACCCGAACCTGGTTCCGGCTCTGGCCGCCACGCCCGAGGGCGTGGTCTGCGACGCCTGGGACGGCACGGTCGCGGCCAACGCCCTGCAGTCCGACGATGTCACGTTCATATCGAGCTTCACATTCACCGAACTCCACATGTGGGGTCACATGGAGGGGTTCAACACCACTCAGAACGCGGTCTGGAATTCACTTTCCTCCGCCCGCTGGGTCGCGAACGAGGCCATCAGGAGGTTGCAGGAGTCGAGCCCGGGGGACACGACCATCGTGCGCGGCATCTTCTGGGAGGCCTTCGCACGCATAGGTCTGGCCGATCACTTCAAGGAAGTGCCCTTCAACGGCGAGGCGCCGCTGGCGCCGGATGTCGTGCTGGAGCAGACGCTGTCCGCGCTCGACCAGGTGGCGCAGTCGGGCAACCCGGACCTTCGGGCGGCGGCGCTCGCAACCAAGGCCCGGGTCCACCGGTCGCTCTACTTCGAGCGCGGGAGGGACATGGGCCAGATGGCGTCCGCCATGCAGGCGGCCGAGGCGGCGCTCGCGGCCAAGCCCGATTTCTATTTCGCCTGCCGCTACCAGCAACCGGGCTCGCTAAACAGCCTCAACACGTACCACCAGTCGATCACGGGCGTCATCATCGATCCGCGCAACGTGGCCATCGAGGATCCGGTGAGCGGCATGGTGGATCCGCGCGTGGGGACGCGCGTCGGCCCGCCCGAGCTCGCCGCGCCACCGCCCCATACGGGCGATGTGCACCGGTTCTTCAAGTATCCGGGGCTGGACGCGGATCTTCCCGCCAGTCGCTGGCAGGAGGCGCGACTGATCCTGGCGGAGGCCCAGCTGCTGTCGGGCAACCACCAGGAGGCGGTCAACCAGATCAACATGGTGCGCGCCGCCTGGGATCTGCCGCCGTTCATGAGCATGAACACGGACGAGGTCCAGGATCAGATCATCTACGAGCGCAGGCTCGAGTTCATGATCGAAGGACGGAGGCTTCAGGATCACCGCTACTACGACATCAAGCCGTGGCAGTGGGACGAGGTGACGAAGCAGCTGGGGACCAACCGGCGCTGGCCCGTCTCCTCCGAAGAGATCGCCGGCAACCCCCACTACCAGGGCGGTGGCTGACATCGCCACCGACCCCCGGCGTACCCGCAAGCGGCTGCTGCCGTTCAGGGTGCGCCGGGGGTCGGTATCCGGAAGGCCGGAGCCACGCCGACGATGAATGGAATGTGACCAACCAGGGGTATCCTGCGCCCGGGCGCAGGGCCCTGTAGCCGGCAGAAGCTAGGGCTAGGGGAAGCGCAAACGCACGAAGGGTTCCTGAGGGCCGTCCGTAGGCGGCGTGGTGGGTGCGCCCTCGCTGCCCCGGATGATGTTGACCACCGCCCAGACGACCGCCGACCCCGCGACTGCGACGACGCCACCGACCAGAAACCCGGTGCGGGTGCGGTCGACCTCGCGCACGTCTATGCCGACGACGTTGGCCGGATCCACGACAAGGCGCTGGCGCAGGCCCGGGTCGAAGCGCGCGCCCGTGGGCGCAAGCGCGGCGGACACCAGCACTTCGGGTTCCCACTGGAGCAGTTCTCCGGTGACCTCGGAGGCACGCGCCCCCGTCATCTCCTCAAGCTGCTCGGCGCCGTCCTCGGAGAGGCGGAGGCGGACGTCGGTGCCGGGCGGCACCGTCCCCAGCTGGGCCGGCACCCATCGGGCGCAACCGGATATGGTCAAGAGAAGAATCAGGGTCAGACCGGCGCGTGTCATGTTCGCCTCCGGGCTAGGGAATGCGAATCCGCACGAAGGGCTCGCTGGGCGCGGAAGGTGGCGGATTGGTTGCCGCGGTGCCCCCGCCGGCCAGCTGCGACACCACCCACACGATCGCCGAACCCGCCACCACGGCGACGCCGCCGACGAAGAGTCCGGTGCGCGTGCGGTCCAGTTCCCTGATATCCACCCCGACGATATCCTCCTCGTCCACCACGAACCGCTGGCGCAGATTGCTGCTGTTCGCACCGGCTCCGGCAGTCCGCAGGGCGGTCGAGACCATCACCTCGCTGCCCCACCGCAGCAGCTGCCCCGAGACCTCGGATTGGCGGGCTCCGGTCAATTCCCGCAACTGCGCGGCACCCTCCTCCGACAGCCGCAGGCGGACGTCGGTCCCGGCCGGAACTTCACCGACCCGGGCCGGAATCCATCGGGCGCAGCCCGAGACCAGGATCACGAACGCCATCAACAGACTCGCACGTACCATTCGCCGACTCCGGTCAGATCCATGACTGCGTGATCGCGGACTGCCCGCCGCGCGCGGCCAGCCGCCCGCCCAAGATATTCCGGCGCCGAAATTCAGGGCAACCGCATCTCGGGCACGCGCCCCTGCGACAACCTGCACAGGCCCCTGGCAGCGGAACGCTCATCCGAGCTCAGTACACGTCCAGGTCCGCCGCCGACACCACGCGCCCGGCGTACCCCGCCTCGCGCACCTCGCGGATGAGGTCCTCGTCGGTGGCGGAGCGGTAGAGTTGGTGGTAGAGCACCAGGAGCCCCGGACGGGCTTCCATCGCCAGCGCGGCCACCTCGGCGGTCGAGGTGTGCGCCGCCGCGTGGTAGGGCTGGTTCCCGTGACGGTCGAAGAAGTCGCGCGAGTAGACCTCGTGGACGAGCACGTCACAGCCGTTGCAGGCTTCGACCAGCGAGGGACTCGGGCGGGCGTCGCCCGAGATGACGATGGTGCGGTCCGGGGTGACGAAGCGGTATCCGAAGGCGACGGGCCAGCTGGTGTGCCGGACGGGAATGGCGTCCACGCGCACGGTCCCGTCGTCGTAGACGGTTCCCGCCTCGATCTCCCGCGTCACGGCGCGGTAGTTGTGCGCGGTGCGGCCCTCCAGGCCAAAGAGGCGCATGTGGATGTCCTCCACCCACGCCTCCTCGATGTTGGTCGTCATGCGCAGCGTGCCGGGTGGTCCGTAGACCTCGACGGGCATGTTGCGGCCGTTCTGCCAGGGGGTGAACATCAGGTCCGGGAGCCCGACCGTGTGATCGGTGTGCAGATGCGTGATGAAGACTCGCTTCAGGTTGGACGGCGCCAGGGCGGCGATGCCGTTGCGGGCCGCCGCGGCCGCCCGGCGCACGACCCCCGCTCCCGCGTCCACCAGGTAGGACTCCTCCCCGACCACCACCGCCACCGAAGGCCCGAACCGATCCGGGTCGGCGATGGGCGTTCCGGTCCCGAGAATCACAAGTCGCGTCGTGGGCTCCTGGGCCCGAACGGCGGTTGAACCTGGAAAGACGGCCGGCGCCGCCAGCAACGCCAGCAGCGGCGCGGAAGCGAAGGCCGTGCGGGGTGCGTGTGCGCGCAGGTGATGGTTCATGGGAGGTTGCCCGGATGCGTGGAAGGTTGGAGAGGATGGCCGGTTCGGAGGCCAAGTGCCGGTGGCGGGCGCCGACCAAGACGTTAGCCCGTGGCGGGTCGCGGCAACAGCGGGATGGTTCGGCGCCCGCCGAGCCTTGTTTTACGCCGCCGCGCCGCGGGCGATCCGCCGGAGCGCGGCACGACCCGGCACGCCCTCACTGGCGCCCGGCCGTCCGCGGCATCGATCTTTCGCCATGCCCGAACTTCCGGAAGTCCGCCTGTACGTCAACGCGCTCGACGCCCGCATCACCGGGCAGCCGATCGAGCGCGTCCGACTCCGCTCGCCGTCGCTGCTCAAGACCTTCGATCCTCCGGTCTCGGAACTCGTGGGCAAGCGCGTGCGCGCCATCGGGCGCATTGGCAAACGCATCGTACTGCATGTGGACGACGACCTCCACGCGGTGATCCATCTGATGATCGCCGGACGCTTCCAGTGGCGGGATGTCGGCGCGCCCCTGCCCGGGAAGCGTGCGGCGGGGGCCCTGGACTTCCCCAACGGAACGCTGATCCTGACCGAGGCGAGCACGAAGAAGAGAATGTCGATGTGGGTGGTGCGCGGGGATGAAGCCCTGCGCGGACTCGACCCCGGGGGCGTCGAACCCCTGGAAGTCAACTTCCAAGGGTTTCGGGCGGCGCTGGTTCGCGAGAACCGCACTCTCAAGCGAGCGCTCACCGATCCCAGGATCCTGAGCGGCATCGGCAACGCGCACTCCGACGAAATCCTGCTCGCGGCGGGCCTCTCGCCCGTGCGTCTCACGAGCCGGCTGTCGACCGGGGAACTCCGCCGCCTGTACGAGGCCACCCGGACCTCCCTGCGCGAATGGACCGAGCGCCTGCGGGCCGAAGCGGGCGGGGACTTTCCGAAAAAGGTCACCGCGTTCCATCCGGCGATGGCCGTCCACGGGAAGTTCGGGAAGCCGTGTCCCCGGTGCGGCGCCCCGATTCAGCGCATTGTCTATGCCAGCCGCGAGACGAACTATTGCCCGGAATGCCAGACGGGGGGCAGGCTGTTGGCCGACCGGGCGCTGTCCAGGCTCCTGCGCCGGGACTGGCCGCGCACGCTGGAGGAGCTGGAGGCGATTCGGACGCCGGACACGGCATGATGAGGGGCGCGAGGATGTCGGGAAGGGACATCGCCGGGTGTTAGAGCGCATTCGTTTCCCGGACGCGGACGGGCAGCCGGATGAATTCCCGTTCAACATCCCGGCCCTGCGGGGTCTGGGGGCCTTGGAGGTCGCGACTCCCGTAACGCTCCTGGTGGGGGAGAACGGCTCGGGCAAGTCGACCGTGCTCGAGGCCCTTGCGGCGGCGACCGGGCTTCCCACCATCGGCAGCAAGAGTGCGGACCGGGACCCCACGCTCGCGCCACAGCGCCGCCTGGCGAGGACGTTGAGGCTCGCGTGGAGCACGCGCACACACCGCGGCTTCTTCCTGCGCGCCGAGGACTTCTTCGGTTTCGCGCGCCACATGGCCCGGTTGAGGATGGAGTTTCAGCAGGAGCTCGCCGAGGTCGAGGAGCGATTCCGCGAGCACTCCAGGCTGGCCCGGACACTCGCGCGCGGTCCCGCCGCGGGCTCCATCGCGGCCATCGAGCGGAAATATGGGGCGGATCTGGACGCAAACTCCCACGGCGAAGGCTTTCTGAAGCTCTTTCGCGAGCGCTTCGTCCCCGGAGGGCTCTATCTGCTGGACGAACCCGAGGCCGCGCTCTCTCCCCAAAGCCAGCTCGGCTTCATGGCCATGATGCGCGACCTGATCGACCAGGACTCGCAGTTCCTGATCGCCACCCATTCGCCGATCCTGATGGCCGTTCCCGAGGCGAGGATCTACGACTTCGACGGGCGGCCCGTGCGCGAGGTGACCTTCGAGGAGATCGAGGCCGTGAACCTGACCCGCGACTTCCTCAATGCTCCGGCACGCTTCCTGCGCCATCTCTGGAGCTGATCGCCGACGGCTCGCGCCTTCCCGCATGCTTCGAGCCGCGGATGTGCGGCTTGATATTTAGGCACGCCTAACTTATTCATTAGGCAAGCCTACAATCGGTTCACGGGTCTACCTGGTTGGGATTCCCCGGATATGATCGATCCCGGATTCGCGCTTCTCGTCTTCGCCGTGGCGATGGTGTTTGCCGCTGCCCTGCTGTGGCCGCGCGGGGGGCTCCTGGCGCGGGCGCTCGGCGCCGCGCGCATGACGGAGCGGGTTCGAATCGAAGATGCGCTCAAGCACCTCTTCAACTGCGAGTATCTGGCCCTGCCATCCACGCTCGAAAGCCTCGCGGGAGGACTCGGGATGCGCCGCGGCCGCGCCGGGCGCCTGGTGGCCCGCCTGTGCGAACTCGGGTTGGCGGAAGCGCGCGGCACGGCCGTCTCGCTGACCGCGGCGGGCCGGGCCTACGCACTCCGGGTGGTGCGAACCCACAGGTTGTGGGAGCGCTACCTGGCGGACCGCACCGGCGTGGCGGAGGCCGACTGGCACGCGCAGGCGGAGGTGCGGGAGCACCGCATGTCGGAGGCGGAAACGGATGCGCTCGCGGCGCGTCTGGGTCATCCCCGCTTCGACCCGCACGGCGATCCCATTCCGACCGCCCGGGGCGAGGTGCCGCCCCGCACCGGGGTCGCCCTGACACAACTGCGCGTGGGGGCGGGCGCCCGCATCGTTCATCTGGAGGACGAGCCGCGCGAGATCTACCTGGAGCTGCTGGCGGAGGGGCTCTCTCCGGGCATGGAGATCCAAGTCGCGGATGTCTCGCCGACGGGGGTCCGATTTCTCCTGCGGGGAAGGGAGCACCTTCTCGATCCGGTGGCGGCGGCGAGCGTAACCGTGGAGCCGGCGGAGGACATGGTGGTGCCCTCCGAACCGCCCAGGACGCTCGCCGAGCTGGCGCTCGGCGAGACCGGCGTCGTGGACCGCATCGCGCCCGCCTGCCAGGGTCCCGCGCGGCGCCGGCTACTGGATCTGGGCGTCGTTCCCGGCACGCCCGTGCGCGCGACCCTGCGCGGGGCGGGTGGCGACCCCACCGCCTACCAGATCCGGGGCGCGACCATCGCGCTCAGGAGGGAGCAGGCGTCCAGGGTGGAGATCGCGCCCGCGGCTGGCGGGGCGACCGGGCCAGCGTTGCCGGCCGAACGGCCCGCGCCGCCCCGCAACCGAGAAGCGGGGTTGCCATGATCGCGCGAGCGCGCCGGCGGAGGGGGTGTGGGGCGGGCGAGCCCCGCCTGGTGAAACTGGGAATCCATCCCGGCCGGTGGGACTATCTGGTGGCCTTGGCGGGCAACCCCAATACGGGCAAGAGCACCGTGTTCAACGCGCTCACCGGGCTCCGCCAGCACACCGGCAACTGGCCAGGGAAGACGGTCGTGCGTTCGGAGGGCGCCTTCCTGCACGGCGAACACCGGGTCAAGGTGGTCGATCTTCCGGGGACCTACTCGCTGCAGGCCGGCAGCACCGACGAAGAGGTGGCGCGCGACTTCATCCTGTTCGGACGGCCCGACGTGACCGTGGTCGTGGTGGACGCGACCCGCCTCGAACGCAACCTCAACCTGGCCCTCCAGATCCTGGAGATCACCTCGCGGGTGGTGGTGTGCCTGAACCTGGTGGACGAGGCGCGCCGGCACGGCATCGCCATCGACGAGAAGACGCTGGCGCGCGAGCTGGGGGTGCCCGTGGTCGCCACGGTGGCCCGGCGGGGGGAGGGCATCGACGACCTGATGCGCGCGGTCCACGACATGGCGAACGACGGCACGGCCACGTCCCCCTTGCGGACCGCCACCCACACGCCCGAGGTGGAGCAGGCGGTCTCCGCCCTCGCGCCCACCATCGAGGCGGCCTACCCCGGACTCCCCAACGCCCGCTGGGTGGCGCTGCGCCTGCTCAACGCGGACGAACGCGTGCAGGAGGCGCTGCGTGCCGGAGACATCGGGGGGGCGGGGCGGAAAGAGGCCGCGGTGGGACGCCCGCCGGCAGGCGGAGAGACCGGGCCCGCGCGTGCCGCGGATGAGCGACGGCAGGTCGGTCCCGGAGGTGGACCAGACCTGGTGGAAGCGCGCGAGCGGGTGCTGGAGCTGGCCTCCCGGTTGCGCTGGAAGCTCCCGACCGACTTCCACGATTCCCTGGCGACCGCCTTGTTCCGCGAATCGGAACGCATTGCCCGGGTCGCGGAAGTCCGGGGGCTGCGTCGGATGGGCATCGATCTGGACCGCACTCTCGACCGCGCCCTGACCAGCCGCTGGACCGGATTCCCCGTCATGCTGCTCATCCTCACGGCGGTGTTCTGGCTCACCATCGCAGGGGCCAACGTCCCCTCCTCGCTGCTCGCCACCCTGCTCGTCGACCAGGTCCACCCCTGGCTGACCGGAGCGGGCTCCGCGCTCTCCATGCCGTGGTGGCTGTCGGGGTTCCTCTTCGACGGGGTGTACCTTGCCACCGCGTGGGTGGTGAGCGTCATGCTCCCGCCCATGGCGATCTTCTTTCCGCTCTTCACCCTGCTGGAGGACTTCGGCTACCTGCCGCGCGTGGCCTTCAACCTCGACGGGCTGTTCCGCAGGGTGGGCGCCCACGGCAAGCAGGCGCTCACCATGAGCATGGGCTTCGGCTGCAACGCCGCCGGAGTGGTGGCCGCGCGCATCATCGACAGCCCGCGCGAACGCCTGCTCGCCATCGTCACCAACAACTTCTCGCTCTGCAACGGCCGCTGGCCCACGCAGATCCTGATCGCGACCATCTTCATCGGCGCCGTCGCGCCCGCGCACCTGGCCGGCCTGGTCTCGGCGACGGCCGTTGTCGGGGTGGCCGTGCTGGGCATCCTCTTCATGTTCGCGACCTCCTGGCTGCTCTCGAAGACCCTGCTGCGCGGCGAAGCCTCCACCTTCAGCCTGGAACTGCCCCCCTACCGGCCCCCGCGCATCCTGCGGACGCTCTACACGTCGCTCATCGACCGAACCCTGATCGTGCTCTGGCGCGCGGTCGTGTTCGCCATGCCCGCCGGCGCGGTGATCTGGCTAACGTCGAACATCGTCGTGGGCGACGCGAGCCTGGCCGAGCACTTCGTGACCTGGTCGAATCCGCTGGGCATGCTGCTGGGGCTGAACGGAGTGATCCTGCTGGCCTACCTGGTCGCGATCCCCGCCAACGAGATCGTCATCCCGACGATCCTGATGCTCACCGTGCTGACCGCGGGCATCGCCGGCGCCGGAGAGGGGGCGGGGGTCATGTTCGAGCTGAGTTCGGCCACGGACGTGGGCACTCTGCTGGCGGCGGGCGGATGGACGCTGCTCACCGGCGTGTGCCTCATGCTCTTCAGCCTGCTGCACAATCCCTGCTCCACCACCCTGTACACCATCTACAAGGAGACCGGAAGCGTGAAGTGGACCATGGTCTCGGCGCTGGCGCCGCTGGGCATCGGGTTCGTGGTGTGCTTTCTGGTGGCCCAGGCGTGGCGGCTGGTGGCGGGCGCCTGATTCCGGGCCCTGCGAACCCCTCCCTCAGACCTCGAATTCCGCAACCACGGGGGCGTGGTCCGAGGGTTTCTCCGAGAAGGGTCCCTTCTTGCGCGCCTCCCGGTCCACGAAGGCGTCGGTCGAACGCGCGGCGAGGCTTTCGGTGGCGTAGATGTGGTCGATGCGCAGGCCGTCGTTGCGCGGAAAGGCGAGCCTCTGGTATGCCCACCAGGTGTAGATCGACCCCTCGGGGCGATGTCGCTCGAAGACATCGCTCAGTCCCCAGTCGCGAATGCGTTCGAGGGCGCCTCGCGCCGCGTAGTGGCACAGGACGCTGTCCTTCCAGTCCTCCAGCTGGTTCACGTCCCGGTCCCGGGGTGCGACGTTGAAGTCGCCGGCCAGCACCAGCGGCTCGGACGGAGAGGCGGTCCGTTCCAGGTGTTCCCGCAGCCGGCGCAGCCAGTCCAGCTTGTAGCCGTACTTGTCCGTACCCACGAGCGCGCCGTTGGGGACGTAGGCCGAAAGCACCCGAACGCCGTCCACCGTGGCCGCCACCAGCCGCGCCTGCGGGTCGCGATCGGCCGGTCCCATGCCCACCTCGATGTCGCGCGGCTGTGAGCGGCTCAGGATGGCCACGCCGTTGTAGGTCCGCTGCCCGTACACGGCGGCGTGGTAACCCAGCTTCTCGACCGCCTCCAGCGGGAAAACGTCGTCCGCCACCTTCAGCTCCTGCAGGCACAGAACATCGGGCTGGTGCAGGCGCAGCCAAGCCAGCACCCGTTCGCGGCGGGCCTTGATGGAATTGACGTTCCAAGTCGCGATCTTCATGCGGGACGGGGTCCGGGCTGGCGAGGCGGGATCCCGGGCTCGGGTTCCGAAGGTCCCGAGGCGGTGGACTGTCGGTCATTGGGGGATTGAGGGGCGAAGATAGCCGCTTCCGGTCCCCGGCGCACCGCCGAGCGAACGTGAATCCTCAGCCGAGTCCAACCACTGACATCAACTGGTGTTTACTGACAACATAGGGCTCGACTTCGGGTCCGCTCGCGCGTCGGATGAACGACCGGATGTCGGGTCGCGCCCGCCGACCGCCCGGCGGCTCGCCTCCCATCCCAGCATGCAGCGCTTGCGCGAGCGACCTCCGCCATAGTTCCCCGACTCGCCGGTGGCACGGATCACGCGATGGCACGGGATCAGGAAGGAGATGGGGTTGCTGCCCACCGCATTGCCCGTCGCGCGCGCCGCCCGCGCGCTGCGGACCTCCGCGGCGAGGCGTCCGTAGGTCGTGACCGCGCCGGTGGGTACGCGCAGAAGGGCGCGCCAGACGGCGAGCTGGAAGTTCGTCCCGCGCACATGCACGGTCAGGGGACCGGCGTCCGGCTCGAACGGCGCCGAGAAGATCGTCTCCGCCATCCGGTCGGCCCGCGACTCGTCGGCTTCCAGCAAGGCCCGCCCCCAGGTCCGGCGGAGGTATTCCTTCTCGGCCTCGACATCCCGCGCGCCCGCAAACGAGACGCGGCACACGCCCCGGCCCGTCCACGCGATAAAGACCGGCCCGAATGGAGACTCTCCCGTACCAAAGCCGATCCGCAGTCCGGCGCCGCGGCTCCGGTACTCTCCCGGCGTGGCGGCCTCCACCGCCACGAAGTGATCGTGCAGCCTTCCAGGGCCGGACAACCCGCTCCCGTGCGCCGCCGAGAGAACCGATTCGGAATTGTCGAGCAATCTCCTGGCGTGGCGAACGGTGAGAAACTCGAGAAAGCGCTTCGGCGTGACCCCGGCCCACCGGGAGAACAGCCGATGCAGATGACTCGGGCTGAGCCCGATGTGCGCCGCCAGTTCCGCGAGGTCCGGCTGGCGCGCGCGATGGCTGTCGAGGTAGCGGATGGCGGACTCTATGCGGTCGTAGTCGGTCATGTTCACCTGAGGCTCCGGTAGGGGTGGTTGGGCCGCGCGCCGACCGTAAGCTGGTGGTTCCGTCCCTCGAAATCGACCCGATCCTTGCCACGATGGCCGGCTCCAAACGGACCGGGGTTCGAAGCGTTGCCCGAGTAATGCGGATCACGCGATCATTATTGTCGCACGCGTGTTCGTTTGGAAAACGGGCACCGCCATCGGCCGCGTTCCCGGTGGCGTCCCCGGTAAGCCATGGGAAACAGCATGAAAAGCCCAGCGAGAACCGCATCGCTCCATCCTCCCTGCCGTCTCTCGAGCATGGTCCGCGTTGTCCTGACCACGGCCGGGACGGTTCTCGCTCCAACGGTGCTGCCGGCGCAGACGCCGGTGCCCGACAACCCGCTTCCGGCCGATCCCGCGGTCACGGTGGGCGAACTGGAAAACGGACTCCGCTACTACGTGCGCGAGAACGGCACCCCCGAGAACCGCGCCGAGTTTCGCCTGGTGGTGAACGCCGGGTCCATCCTGGAGGACGAAGACCAGCTCGGTCTGGCTCACTTCACCGAGCACATGGCCTTCAACGGCACCGAAAACTTCGAGAAGCAGGAACTGGTCGGCTATCTGGAGTCGGTCGGGATGCAGTTCGGTCCCCACATCAACGCCTACACCGGCTTCGACGAGACCGTCTACATGCTCCGTGTGCCGATGGACGAGCCGGAAGTACTGGAGACGGCGTTCCAGATCCTCCAGGACTGGGCCGGTGGCGTGCTCTTCGACCCGGAGGAGGTGGACAGGGAGCGTGGGGTGGTGATCGAGGAGTGGCGGCTCGGGCGAGGGGCGCAGGCCCGCATGTTCGACGCACAGCTTCCCATCCTCTTCGAGGGCTCCCTCCATGCGGAACGCCTGCCCATCGGGAAAACCGAGGTGCTGGAAACGGCTCCCGCGTCGGCACTCCGGCGGTTCTACCGGGACTGGTACCGGCCCGACCTCATGGCGGTGGTTGCGGTGGGGGACTTCGACGCGGAAGCCATCGAGGGCATGATCCGTCGCGGGTTCGGGGGCCTTGCGTCCCCCGCGAATCCCCGCGCGCGCGAGACCTTGGAGGTGCCGTTCGACCACCCGCCGCGCGTGGCCATCGCCACGGACGTCGAGGCGTTGCAGTCGCAGGTGTCGGTGCTGTACAAGAGGCCGGTGGCTCCCCGGGGCACCGTAGCCGCCTTCCGCCGCGGCATCACCGAGAACCTCTACGAGGGCATGATGGCGGCGCGCCTCGAGGAGCTGACGCAGCAGGCCGACCCGCCCTTCCTCATCGCCTTTCCGGCCGGCGGGAGCTTCGTGCGCGCGCTGGACATGTACCAGCTTCTCGCGCTCGTGCCGGACGGCGGGCTCGAGCGCGGACTGGACGCGCTTCTGACGGAGGCCGAGCGCGTCCGCCGCCACGGCTTCACCGAGACGGAGTTCGAACGCCGGAAGGCCGAGGTCACGCGCGCCTTCGAGCGCCGTTTCGCGGAGCGCGAGAACCAGGAGTCCGCCAGTCTGGCGGGCCGCTACGTCCAGGCGTTTCTGGCCGGCGTCGCCTTCACCAGCCCCGAGGACGAGTTGGAACTGGCGAACGCGCTTCTGCCGGCGATCACGCTGGAGGAAGTCAACGGCCTGGCCGAGGAGTGGCTGCGGGAGCGCGGACGCGTGGTCATGGCCAACGCCCCCGAGAAGGCGGATCTGGAGGTGCCCGCCGAAGAGGACATCCAGGGGGTGTTCGCGTCGGTGGCGGGCAGGGAGATCGAACCCTGGGTGGACGCCGCGGTCGACGCGCCGCTGGTGGCCGCGACTCCCGAGGGATCCCCGGTGGTCGGCGAGGAAGTGGTGGAAGAGGTGGGCGTGACCGTGTGGACCCTTGGGAACGGCGTGCGCGTGGTCCTCAAGCCCACCGACTTCCGGGACGACGAGATCCTCTTCGCGGCGACCAGCCCCGGGGGCAACTCGCTGGTTCCCGACGAGGAGTTCGCGGGCATTCGCATGGCTTCGACGGTGGTCGTGGAGGGCGGCGTCGGCGAATTCGACAAGCTTGCCCTGGACAAGAAGCTGGCGGGCCAGGACGTACGCGTGTCGGCGAGCGTGGGAGCGTTGACCGAGAGCATCGGCGGCAACGCTTCTCCGCGCGACATCGAGACCGCCTTCCAGCTCATCTACCAGCGCTTCATGGCCCCAAGGAAGGACGAAACCGCGTTCGCGGCCTACAAGACGCTCCTGTCCGGGATCTTCGCCAACCGGGGAGCCAGTCCCGCCGCGGCACTCGCGGACACCGTATCCCTGATCATGACACGGGGGCATCCCCGGGCGCTCCCGCCGGACGACGAGATGATCGAGCGGCTGGATCTGGACGCTTCCTTCGCCCTCTACCAGGACCGGTTCGCCGACGCGAGCGACTTCGTCTTCTTTTTCGTGGGCGCGTTCACCCCGGAGGAACTCCGGCCGTTGGTGGAAACCTGGCTCGGCGGACTCCCGAGCCTGGGACGCGTGGAGACCTGGCGGGACGTGGGGATCGATCCTCCCGAGGGCGTGATCGAGAAGGAGGTGCGCAAGGGGCTCGAGCCTCAGAGCCAGACCCGGATCCTCTTTGCTGGGGACGCGGAGTTTTCGCGGGAGGAGGAGATGGCGATCTCGGCGCTCGCCGACGTGCTGGACATCCGCCTTCGCGAGTTGTTGCGCGAGGACCTGGGCGGGACCTACGGCGTGGGCGTAGGCGGCTCCCTCTCCAGTCGCCCGGACCAGGAATACTCGGTGCGCATCAGCTTCGGTTCGGCGCCGGAGCGGGCCGAGGAGCTGGCGGCCGTGGTGTTCGAGGAGATCGACCGGATTCAGCGGCGGGGCCCCGATGCCGAGACCGTGGAGAAGGTGCGCGAGACGCAGCGGCGCACCAGGGAGACGCAGCTGGAGCGGAACCGCTACTGGCTGGGCCGTCTTCAGCGCCTGGACCAGCTCGGCGTGGACTACGGCCACGTGACCTCGTACGAGTTCATCGAGGGATGGACGGCGGACCAGGTGCGGGAGGCCGCCCTGCGGTATCTGCGTGACGACCGGTTCGTGAAGGTGGTTCTGTATCCGGAGGACCCGATCCCCTGAAGGGGGCCGGCCGGCGCGACCCCGTGGGCGTCCAGTCAACTCCCGCGGGGTCCTACCCGGAGAGCAGCGTGAGCGCGACCGCGGTGACCAGGGCCACCGTCACGTTGTCGTCCACCGGGATGGGCGCCCGCTCCGCCGCCGCCGCCACCAGGCCGATGACGACCGCGGGGCCGGTTCCGGCGAACGGCAACACGCACGCCGTCGCGACCGCCCAGAATACGCCGGACCCGAGGAGCGACGGCTGTCCCGGCTCCGCGCGACCCCAGAGCTGGCCACACACGCTGGCGCACGGGTCGGCCAGCGCGACCACCAGGATACTGGGGATCCAGACCCGGCTTGGGAACACCAGCATCACCGCGGCGGCGCCGATCACGTACCAGGTCGACGACGCCCATTTCCGGGATTCCCGGGGCGAGGCGAGATGGCGGAAGATCCGGAAGAACTTGCGGTTGAGGTCCGGTCGCCGGAGGCGCAGGGCGTCCGTTCCCACCGCCATCGCGATGATTCCGCCGAGACTGACCGAGAGCGCCAGGGGCGGCAGGATGTCCAGCCAGATGAGCCCGACGAGCCCTAGGCCGCAGCCGGCGTGAACGACCCGCCGCCACGGCTGCAGGCCGCGCGTCCGTCGCACCAGTTTCTCCAGGTCCGGGTCCATTATCCGGGGATCCGCGGTCTCGTCTGGGGTGGGCGGGATTCGCGTACGCGAAACATATCCGAATTGCTACACGTTGGATGCCGAAATTGCCACACGTTCGCTACCTGAGGCCACCAGCCCGGGGGTCGGGCCTCCCATATTCAAAGGAGCGAGCCGCGCCAGCGTGCCAGCCGGACAGGTATGGAGGCCCTTGCCGACCGTTCGCTTCTTCGTAACATGGGAAGCGCCGCGCGCACCTTCGCCGGGACTCGAACATGGCCGATGGTGATTGACGGGCTGTTGCGGGAATACGCGGAAGTGGTCGGGGCGAGCGTGCACACGGCGGGGAGAGCAATGTAGTCATGATGGCGGCGCTGAGGGCATACGACGAGCGCATTCTGGATGTGATCACGGCGCGCCGGAGACGGTGGCTCGACGGGTTCATGCGCTGCATCACGCATGCGGGGGACTGGCCGTCGATGGTGGGCATCACGCTGACGCTCAGTTTCGGCTTCCCGTCCGGGCTGCGCAGGGTGGGGCTCAAGTGCCTGGCCGTGCTCACGGTGTCGCATCTGCTGGTGCAACTGATGAAGCGCACGATCAACCGGCCGAGGCCGACGTTGCGTCCGACGGGGTTGTTCGTCATGGAGCCCCCCGACCGCTTCAGCTTCCCCTCGGGCCACGCCACCGCCGGGCTGGCCGTCGCCATCCCGCTCTATTTCGCGCTTCCCGCGCTGGCGGCCTTCGTCGTTCTCGGCCTGGGGCTGGCCATAGGCGTGTCGCGCGCCTACCTGGGCGTGCACTATCCGGGCGACGTCCTAATGGGCTGGGTGACGGCGATCGTCACCGCGCTGATCGTGGACTGGAGCCTGCCGGTCTAGCTGCTCAAAGCGCGGCGGGAACCGCCGCTTCGAATGGCGAAGGCAATTCTTCCGCTGCTAGCGTCCGGCGGCGCCCCGCT
>JAAXGM010000100.1 GCA_012267435.1 Gemmatimonadota bacterium | reverse complement strand
GAACTTGAAGCCGTGCCCGGAGAAGCCGGCCGCGACGAACACGCCTTCCCTGCCCGGAACGCGGTCGAGCACGAAGTCCCGGTCGGGCGTGTTCGTGAACATGCACGCGGCCATGCGGCGGGTGGGGCCGTCTGCCGCCGGGAAATACGCGGCGATCCCTTTCCGGAGGACGGCCTCGTCCGCCGCGTGGCACTCCCGGTCCAGCCGGTCCGGATCGTCCACCTCCTCGGCAAGATGGTAGTACTTGCCGATCTTGAAGCCCTCGCCCCGGTCGCTGGCGATCCCGTAGAAGCGACCGCCCGGCGTCTCCATAGTGAAGACCGGGAAGCGGTCCGGTTCGAACACCTCCGCGCGGAGCGGCTCGGTCCAGAGCATCACCTGCCGCTGGGGCCGGCAGACGGACCGGAGCTCGGGAAGGAGGGAGCCCACCCAGGCACCGGCTGTGATCACGAGCTTCCGGCCCCGGAATTCCGCCTCCTCCGTGCGTACGCGTACGCATCGCCCGCCCGCCTCCCACCCGCGGACGTGCGCTCCGGTCACGATCCTCGCCCCGTACCTGCGTGCCGCGGCCACGTGTGCCTCAACCGCCACCTCGCACCGGAGGTAGCCGCCGTCCGGTTGGTGGATGCCGCGGTAGAAGGACGGCAGGCGGTAGCCGGGAAAGCGCCGGTTGATCTCGGCGGCGTCGAGTTCCTCGAAGCGAAGTCCGTGCTCACGGCAGGCGTGCCGTGCGCCCACGATGGTGCCGCTGTTCTCCGGTCCGATGGCGAGGCTTCCGGTGACCCTCAGGATCGACTGGCCGGAGGCCTCCTCGAGTTCCCGCCAGTACCGGTAGGCCGCATGAAGCAACGGGACGTACTCCGGACCCTCGGAGTAGGCAAGCCGGATGATCCTGGTGGACCCGTGCGAAGACCCGGACGCGTGAGCGATCCTGAACCGCTCCAGGCCGAGCACGCTGCACCCGCTCCGGGCAAGGTGGTAAGCGGCGGCGCTCCCCATCCCGCCCACACCGACGACGATGGCATCGTACATGGACCTCGCCTGCCGCTCAGTGGCTCCCGCCGGGCACATGACGGATGGAAGTCGAGATGTTCACGGGCCCGGCCGAACGGCACCGGTTCCCATCCGGGATTCCTCCGCCGGCGCGGGAGTCCACCGGACACCGAGGCCGAGGTGCACCGGGTGCCGCGTGGCCTCCCGCGACCGGCCTTCCCGCCCGCGGGATGCGGGTGAAGCGTCCGGGGCCGGCGCCCGGCCGATCGACCGGAAAGCGCTCCGCACGGGCCCGGCCGGGTGTTCGGCGCGATGCTCCGCCCTGACGGATCTGCCCGGGTCCGGCATTCGTTTCTCCTCCCGTGCCGTCCGGCGCTGGCCGTCACCTCGCCGATCGAACCCCTGAGCTGGCGGCGCGCGCGAAACGGGGGCGCCCTTGCCAACCCGGGCGGAGTCCGGATATTCGCAGCCGGTGCCCGGCGCCGCGGCGTCCGGCGCTCCCGATGTGTCGTGTCCGCCTGCCATAGCACGCCTGAGAGATGGACGCATGACCCGTCCGACGATCGAGCATCCCATCCCTGACCGTTCGCCGGTTCGCACGATGCTCCCCCTGGCGGTGCTCGCGGTTGCTGCCGCCCTGGTCCCCGCCGACGCGTCGGCCCAGGCGCAGGCCACGACCGGGGTCGTCCGCGGTACGGTGCGCGATCCGGCGGGAGAGCCGGTGGCCGGCGCCGTGGTCGTCATCGAGCACCGCGAGACCGGGCTTCGGACAACGGTGGAGACCACCACCGGGGGTACCTTCGCACGCACGCTCCTCCCGCTCGGCACGTACGACGTCACCGCGACCGCACCCGGGGGGTTCGGGAGGGACCGGAGGGAGGGCCTCGTGCTCCGGTTGGGAGGGACGCTTCTGCTCGCGCTCGTGCCGGGTCCCGTCGAGCTCGAGGGAATCACCGTGACCCGCGCTCCCGGAACCGTGCTCGACGCCGAGGACGTGACGAGTTCGCAGCGCTTCTCCGAAGCGGTCGTCGACGGTCTGCCGAGCAACGGGCGCAATTTCCTGGATTTCACCCTGCTCACGCCCGGGGTCTCGATCTCCCAGGGCCCCGACGGCGACGAGCTGAACGTGAGCGGCCAGCGCGGGATCTTCAACAACTTCATCGTCGACGGCGCCGACTTCAACAACGCCTTCTTCGGGGAACAGCGGGGCGGCCAGCGTCCGGCCTTCACCTTCAACCAGGATGCCATCGAGGAAATCGTCGTGGTCAACCAGGGAGCCACGGCCGAGTTCGGACGCTCGGCCGGCGGCTTCGTGAACGTTGTGACCCGGTCCGGTACGAATGACTTCTCCGGCACCGCCCACCTCTACGGCCAGTGGGACGGGATCGCGGCGGCGTATCCCGCGGCCCGCGGCGGCGGAAAACCCGAGTTCGGACGCGGCCAGTTCGGGTTCACCCTGGGCGGTCCGGTCGTGCGCGACCGCGCTTTCTTCTTCCTCGCCTATGACCAGCAGGGCGCGACGGAGACGAAGCAGCGGCAACGCAGGGTCCGGAGCGAAGAGAATCTCGAGCAGCTGGGAAGCTTCCTCCGGGCGCGCTGGCCCGGACTTTTCGACGACGAGTTCGGTCCGATCGAGCGCACCGACGACGCGCGCGCACTCATCGCCAAGCTGGACCTGACGGCAGGCGAGCGCCACCAGGCGTCCTTCAAGTACAACTACACCTGGTCGGAGCAGGTGAACGGGACCTTCGACGTCGATTCCTGGGGCCGCTCCGCGAACGGCATCGAACGCGACTATTCGCATGCGATCAATGCGAGTATCAGGTCGCTCCTGGGAAACACGGTGTCGAACGAATTCCGGTTCCAGTGGGCGGGTGAGCAGCGGCCGCGCTGGTACGGGGGGCCGCTCATCCCCGGGGCGGAGCTCCCCGGGCCGCCCCAGTTCGCGCGCCTCGGGGGACGTCCGTTCCCCGACATCGCCATGGACTTCGCCGACGGGTTCCGGATCGGGCTCCCCTTCTTCCTTCCCATCGATCCGGGATACGACGGCCGGATCCAGCTGGTCGACAACGTCTCCTACCTGTCCGGCGCGCACCTCTTCAAGGCGGGCGTTGAGTACAACCGGACGACCGTGGAGCAGCAGTTCATCGGGTTCGCCAACAGCCGCTACATCTTCGACTCGGTCGACGGTTTCATGGGATTCGCAACCCACGGCGGCAACTACGTGACCTGTTCCGACGGGTCGGAAAGCCGGACCAGTGCGTGCCCGGCGGGGAGCACGGTCACCGGTCCGGTGCTCACGTACCTCCAGTCGGCGACCGTGCCGGGCGTGCCGGCCGAGCGGCTCGGGCTCCAGACGATGGCGACGAGCGAGCTGGCCTTCTTCGTTCAGGACACCTGGAAGCCGACCGACCGCCTGACGCTGAACCTCGGCGTGCGCTGGGAGGGAGCCTGGCATCCCGATGTCTTCGTCGAGCCCGGGAAGACCTTCTATGCGCCGTACCTGGACGATCCGCGTTTCCCGTCCGACGGGACGATTCCCGACGACCTGGACAACATCCAGCCCCGGTTCGGGCTCGTGTGGGATGCCGACGGCGGACGCACCTTCGTGCGGTTGAACGCGGGCGCCTACACGGCGCGCATCCCCGGACTGGTCTTCGCCCAGTACCGGACGACGAACGGGGCCTTCCAACAGATCCTCTTCCGGAGCAGCGCGGATGCCGCGGTCCTGGGGCCGGTGCCGGCGATAGACGAGCAGATCGATACCGCAGGAGTCGCGCCCTTCCTCCCCGACATCCACGTGGCCGACCGCAACCTGGAGCTTCCCCGCACCTGGTCGTTCAGCGCCGAGGCGACGCGCTCCCTGAGCACGGTCATGACCGCGAGCGTCTCCTACCAGCATGCCCGGACCGATGGCCTCTTCCGCTTCGTGGACCGGAACGCCCCGGCGCTGGGTTCGTCCTTCGGAATCGGGACGCACCCCTCGGGCGGCGGCATCAACGCGTTGACGGTCGGCGAGTCCACGGCACGCTCGCGCTACCACGGGCTCACGGTGGGGCTCCACGGACAGCACGCCCCGGGCGGATTCGCCTTCGACGTGAACTACACGCTGAGCTTTGACCGCTCCGACGACGACAACGAGCGTGATCCCTTCATCTACCGGTACGCCGATCCCCGCAACCTGGAGGCCGAGTACGGGTGGTCCGACCGGGATCGCCGCCACCAGTTCAACGGGTACTTCGTCCATCGGTTCGCGAGCGGGATCCGTGTGTCGCACCTCTTCCGCCAGCTGACGGCGTCGCCGGTCTCGGCGAGATGTGCAGACCCCGGCCAGCGCGCCGCCGAGCCGGCCGATCGCATCTGCGCCGACGGGACCGTTCTCCAGCGCAACACCCTCCGCCGGGACAACGGCTTGTTCACCTGGGACCTGCGTATTTCCCGGGAATTCGTGCTAGGCGGCGGAATCGTGCTCGAGCCCGTCCTCGAGATCTTCAACCTCACCAACGAGGACAACTTCCTCGATACCGCCCACGGATCGCTCCTCTTCAACTTCGACGGCACGATCCAGAGCGGGCTCGGGGACACCAGGCGTGCCCAGGTGGGGGCACGGGTGCAGTTCTAGGTCCCGCCCCCGGACGCCGACAGTCGCCTTGGCGGCGACGCGACGAAGGCGGGAGTAGGCCGGGAGCGTAGCGGGCTGTCGGCGCGGTGTGGAGAGCAGCCGGAACAGCGGACTTCTTCCTGGGCTACGTTCACCCCCCTGGTCGAAGCGGGCCTCCTGACCGAGCCCAAGCGGCTGGCCTTCGAAGCGGAGCGGTAGGCGTGCCAGCACGATCCCGGTGCGTTGCTCTCGCCCCCGCCGGTGGTCGGGATCATCGCGGAGAAGCGGTGGTCCGAGCGCCCGCGCGCGTGCGGGGGATGCGGGCACGCGGGCCGCGGGCAAGCGCCCGACGACACGCGCCGTAGCGGCAGCCGGGGAGCCAGAGACACGGGGCAACGGTCGCTGTCGCCCGGACGCACTCCATCCCCTGACGGGCAGAGAGTCGGACACCCCGCCGAGATCCACCCCAACCACGGCACCCGCGCCCGGCCCCTCGGGCGCCGGCTCACCCGACGGTGCACGGGGCACGGCTCCGGGACCGGCCCGTGCCACTCCTTGTGCCGGGCACGCGGTCGCGCCGAGAATGGACCCGGTCACGACGGTCGTCGCGGGCACGCTCGACGGGGGCAGGCGGCGGCGCAAGGCTCCCCAAACCGACGGTAGCCCCAATGGGTGTTCCGGGAGAACCGATGGCCCGGGTGCGGCGCTGGCTCGCGACCCGGCTCACTACGCCCCGGGAGAGCGCGCTGCAGGCGATCCGGGCCGCATGGATGTGTCTGCTGGTATCCGCCGGGGTGCTGCTCGTGGTCGTCCCGGTCGGATATGCCACGGACGCCACCCACGGCCAGGTGGTGAGGGCGGCAGGCTACGGCCTCGTCGCCGCCATCGGCATCGCGCTACGGACGCACCGGCCGGGACGCGCCTGGCTCGGGATGTTGATCGGGACCGCCGTCGGGCTGGTCACGGTCCAGATGCTGAGCAGCCTTCCCCCGAACATCCAGGGACCCCTGAACACCCTCCCCGCGGCCATGGCCCTGACGCTCGGCATGATCGCGGGCTTCGGCGAAGGGCAGGTGGACGGGTATCCGGAAGCGCTCCGCGAATCCTCCTTGGTGGCGCTGATGTTCATGGGGCTCGCGCTCGTCCCGGGCAGCAACGTCCTCTTCATCATGCCCCTGATGCTCCTCCCGTCGACCGCCGCGATCGGCGGATTCTTCGGGCACGCCGCGGACGGGAGGCGGTACGCGTGGCCGCCGGCCTGGCTGACCCTGGTGGTCCTTTCGCTCATCGTCCTGATGTTCCTGCTGGTGGTGCTGGAGGGCGCGCCCGTGGTGCTCGCCGCTGCGATCACGATCCTGGCGCTCATCCCCATCCCGGTAATGGCGTTTCTCTGCGCCCGCGCCGTCGCCGTCTGGCTCCACCCGCGGCTGCTGTTCTACAACCAGCTCGCCGCCTATCTCCGCGTGATGTGGATTCCGATCGGGAGCCTCGCAATCGGCTACCTGATCATCATCGTCCTCTTCGCGGGGTTCTACGGCACGCTGGCGCGGTTCAGTCCCGGCTCCTTCGAAAACATCGGCGAGGAAAGCGGGATTCTGACATGGCTGTCGTTTGCGTTCTTCACCGGAGTGGGTGGCGACTACACCGGAATCGTTCCCGTGTCATCCGGTGCCCGGGCACTGGTAGGCGCCCAGCTCATCCCCACCGTTGCGTGGGTGCTGGTGATGTTCGCGGCGGTCATGGCCTACCTTCGGCCCAAGCTGGACCGGATCGCCGAACGCAATCAGCCCTGACCACGTGACCGTAGAACCCCGCCGAACCTCCGCCGCGTTGCCGCCAAGGCGACGGGCGGCGTCGGGGGGCGGGAGGTGCGTTTCCCGCGCAACATGTCCCGCGCCGCGTCCCGCCGGCCTGTGGACCGCCCCCAAACACCCTCTGATCGCCGATGACGACAGGAAGCTGTCCGGCACGGTCCCTCTCTTGATGTAGAATCTGGCGCTCCATCGGCCACTTCGGATCGGATCGTGCTAGTTTCCCTCGTCCCGATTTCACTAGGAGGATGCGAACGCATGTTGCAGCTGGCGCCTGAGAAGATGCGTGAACTTGCGCATCACGTCGTCGAAGTACTCATCGAGCGGAGTGTGCGTCTCCCGGACGAACGGGCGTGGGAGGGCGACTTCAAGGACGCTCTTGCTCATCAGTTGGACGAAGACCCGCCGGAGATCGGTCGGTCGGCACGAACGGTAATCGACCGGGCCGTGCAGACCGTGATGAACAATACGTTGAGGCTCGATCATCCGCGGTCGTTTGGCTTCGTGCCGAGCTGCCCGACGTGGCCGGGCGTACTGGCCGACTTCATGGCGTCCGGGTTCAATGTCAACGCTGTCAACTGGCTCGTGGCGAGCGGTCCGAGCCAGCTCGAGGAGGTCGTCATCAATTGGTTCCGGCAGTGGTTCGGGCTGCCGGAGGGGGCGGGCGGGCTGATGACCAGCGGCGGGTCTGCGGCGGCGCTGCACGCCTTCGTGGCAGCACGCGAGGCGGCCGGCAATCCGGAGCGCCCCGTCACCTACATGAGCGACCAGAGTCACAGCTCGCAGGTCCGGGCCGCCCGCATCGTGGTAGAGTAAGGGACTGGCGCGGTGCCCTTAGGGTCCGGTGCGTTGCCCGCCAACTTTCGCGGCGGCCCTCAGTCCGGCTCCCGTAGGTCCGTTTCCAGTCCCTCCTCGTCGAACCCGGCGTGCGGTACTACCGCACCGGGCTCTCAGTCGCGATCACGCTTTCGCCCACGGAAGGTGTCTGGTCGTAGGCACAAGGCGTGTGAGACCGCATTGTTCGCGCATCCACTCGTCCGAGAAGCGCACGTACTTCCCGGCCCGCACCTTATGCTTTCGGCAGAACCACTGTCGCAGCCGCCGTGTCGCGTGGCGGTCTACAGTTGCGTAGGCCGGGTTGACCTGCCCGAGATCGAAGTAGTTCGCCCATCCCCGCATCATCCGGTTCAGGTGTCCTACCACTTTCTCGGCTTCCAGCCGCCCGCGTCTGCAGACCGTCTGCTCACTGATCCGACGGCAGATGCTCTGAACGCTCGCCTTGCTCGGTCGGGTGCCGATGTACCGGCTCCCATCCGTGGGGCGATAGTTCCAGCCGATGCGATACCCAAGAAACTCAAGCGGCTCCTCGGGGCATCGGAGGCATCGGGTCTTCTCTGCGTTGATCGGTAGCTTCAGCCTCTCCATGAGCCGGTTGACCGCCGCCAGCATCTCTGCCGCCCGGGCCTTCCCGAGAACACAGAAGTCATCCGCATAGTTCACGATCTCTGCACCGAAGCGCCGGGCGTAGCCCAGCACCTTCCAGCCAAGGATGAAACGCCGCATGTAGATGCTGCTTAACAGCGGCGAGATCGGGGACCCTTGCGGAGTCCCTTTCCGTTCCTTGCGCGCACGGTTCGTGCGGCGTGTGCCGCCCTTGCCGTCCTCCTCTACCACCGGCATCTCCAGCCACGCCTTGATGAGTCCGAGCATCCGCCCGTCGCTCACACGCCGCGCCACGCTCTTCATCAGCTCCGCGTGCGGTATCTCGCCGAAATAGTTGGAGAGGTCCGCATCGACCACCTCGTGGTGGCCGCGGTACAGCAACCCATGGATCCGCCGTACCGCGTCCTTCGCGCTCCGTCCCGGCCGGTACGCATACTGCTCCGGCTGCAAGTCCGCCTCGAATATCGGCTCCAGCACCAGCATCGCCGACGTCTGCGCAACCCGATCCCTCAGGCACGGTATGCCCAGGGGACGGAACTTCCCCGGCTGTTTCTTCGGGATGAGCACCTGTCGCACCGGCTCCGGTTCGTAGGTGCCATCCCTCAGGTCCCGCGACAGTTCCACAACCCACCGATCCACCCCCTGCGCCTCGACGTCCGCGACCGTGACACCGTCCACCCCAGCCGCTCCGCCGTTGCACCGGACAATCCGCCACGCCTCCAGGAGGACATCCTCCCTCCATACCTTGTCGGCCAGCGCGTGGAACCGTAAGTCGCTTTCTCCCTTCGCTTTCGCGTGTAGCACGTGCTGGAGTTTCCGAACGCTTAACGCCGACCCTGTTAGACTTCCGTCAGTGGTCAAGTCCTTGCCTCCGTTCCGCACCGCTCGCGACTCAGGGCCCCTTCCCTCGATCGACATTACCCGACGTCTTCAGTACTACGGGCCCATCCGCCACCCTGCCGGCCCAGCCTGCCCCTCGCGGGGTTCCGGTTGCCGCGTGCACGGCACCGACAGGACTTCCCGTGTTGCTGCGCTTTCCCTCTTCCATACGTGCCAGCGCCACTACCCCGGCGGAAACGAACCGGTGTCCCCGTCGCTCTCACCCCGGCTCGTCGGCGGCCTTCCCCTAGATACCGGAGGGTCGGCTTCCGCATTACCTGTTTCGAGGCCTGCTCGGCGTTCACTGCACGTTCCGGCCCGCATGTTCGCTGAGCCGCCTCCCGACTTAGCTCTTCCCTTGGCTGTGTCCGCGGTTTCCCGCTTCGTGCCCGTTTAGGGTCTCGCCTATCGTTCGCAGCTCGTCACAGAGTGCTTCAGACCATCTCGTTGCCTCCTTGATCCGCTCTGCTGCTACCAGCTGGAGCGACCAGTCGCTGGGCGGGTTTCGCACCCGCTGGGAAAACGCGCCTTTCCACGGCACACGG
>JAAXGM010000099.1 GCA_012267435.1 Gemmatimonadota bacterium | reverse complement strand
GAGGTGGAGGGCGACGCCAACGACTACGTCGGCAAGGGGCTGTCCGGCGGCAGGATCATCCTGTATCCGCCAAGAGCCTCCCGATTCAAGGCGGAAGAGAACATCCTGATCGGCAACGTGGTGTTCTACGGCGCCGTCAGCGGCGAGGGGTTCTTCCGGGGCATCGCGGCCGAGCGCTTCTGCGTGCGCAACAGCGGCGCCACCGCCGTGGTGGAGGGCATCGGCGACCACGGCTGCGAGTACATGACGGGCGGGCGCGTCGTGGTGCTGGGCGAGACCGGAATCAACTTCGCGGCCGGAATGTCGGGGGGGATCGCCTACGTGTGGGATCCCGAGGACACCTTCGAGCGCCGCTGCAACATGGACCTGGTGGTGCTGGAGCGCCTGTCCGACGCGGACGAGCGGGAGGAACTCCGCCGCCTCATCGAACGGCACCGCGAATACACGGGCTCAACCGTCGCGGACGCCATTCTCCGCGACTGGGACGCCCGCCACCCGGAATTCGTCAAGGTGGTGCCGATCGACTACAAGCGGGCACTTGAGGAGCGCGCCGTCGCCGGCCATCCCCTCGAGCTGCCTGTGGCGGCCGGCACCTGACGGGGAGTCGCATGGGCAAGGTCACCGGCTTCAAGGAATTCGCGCGCGAGGCGGCCCCCTACCGCGATCCCGCTACCCGGATCCGGGATTTCGACGAGATCTACACGCCGCACGCCGATGACCGGCTGCGGACCCAGGGCGCGCGCTGCATGGACTGCGGCGTGCCGTTCTGCCAGTCGGACGACGGCTGCCCGGTCTACAACCTGATCCCGGAGTGGAACGACCTCGTATACCAGGGGCGCTGGCGCGAGGCGCTCGATCGCCTGCACCGGACCAACAACTTCCCCGAAGTCACCGGCCGGGTGTGTCCCGCTCCGTGCGAAGGCTCCTGCGTGCTGGGCATCGCCGATCCCCCCGTCACCATCAAGAACATCGAGATGGCGATCGCCGACCGCGGCTTCGACGAGGGGTGGGTGGGGGCTCGTCCGCCGTCCGCGCGCACCGGCAAGAGCGTGGCCGTGGTGGGTTCGGGCCCCGCGGGGCTGGCGGCGGCGGCGCAGCTCAACTCCGCGGGGCACCGGGTCACCGTCTACGAGCGCGACGACCGCATCGGCGGGCTGCTCATGTACGGCATCCCCAACATGAAGCTCGACAAGGGCATCGTGGAGCGCCGCGTTTCGCTCCTGCGCGAGGAGGGGGTCGAGTTCGTGACCAGCGCGAACGTCGCCGATGGCGGCGGAGGGTCGCTGGATGTGCGGCAACTGCGGAGGCGCTTCGACGCCCTGCTCCTGGCCACGGGCGCGACGCGCGCACGGGACCTGCCGGTTGGAGGACGCGAGCTGCCCGGCATCCATTTCGCCATGGAGTACCTCACCGACAGCATCCAGGCGCTCCTTGGCGATCATCCGCCCCGAATCCCCGCGGCCGGCCTCGATGTCGTCGTCATCGGTGGGGGCGATACCGGCACCGACTGCATCGGGACCTCACTGCGCCAGTCGTGCCGCCGCCTGATCAACTTCGAACTCCTGCCGCGGCCCCCGGCGGAGCGGGCTCCCGATAATCCCTGGCCTGCCTGGCCGCTGATCTTCCGCGTGGACTACGGGCACGAGGAGTCGATCGCCCATCTCGGACACGATCCGCGGGTCTATGCGATCTCGGCGGAGAGCTTTTTCGCGGGCCCGGACGGCAAGGTCGCGGGCGTACGCACGCTCGACGTCACCTTCCACGGCGGCCGCCTGCGCAAGATCCCGGGGAGCCAGCGCGAGTGGAGCGCGGATCTCGTCCTGCTTTCGATGGGGTTCCTGGGCCCCGAGCACGCGCCTGCGGAACCGCTGGGCATCGAATACGACGAGCACTCCAACTACGCCGCCGAATTCGGTTCATACGCAACAAACGTGGACGGCGTGTTCACCGCCGGCGACTGCAGGCGCGGACAGTCGCTGGTGGTGTGGGCCATCCGCGAAGGGCGGGAAGCCGCGCGCGAGATCGACCGCTGGCTGATGGGCGAGACGCGACTGCCCTGAACGTCGTCTCCTGACCGCCGTCTACCCCTGTCGCGACCGGCACCGACAGCGCACTTTTTCCACTGTGGCCGCGAGCGTAGCCTCGCGGTGACTTCCAACCCTCGCAACGACTCCAAGGAGGATCAGACATGCGCAGGTTCGCCGCCCTATTCCTGCTGGCCGGAGCACTCGGGCTCGGAGCCCCCGCGGAGGCGGATGCCCAGCTCCTCGAGGTGGGAGAGATGGCTCCCGACTTCGAGCTGCCCGGGGCCACCCGCTTCGGCGTGCTGCAGGACCCGGTTCGACTCAGCGACTACCGGGGAGAAACCGTTGTCCTCGCCTTCTTCTTCCGCGTTCGAACACGTGGCTGAACGGTGCAGATGAGAGCGTACCGTGATCAGTACGCAAGCTTGTTCAACGAAGGCCAGAACGTCGTCGTCGTCGGCATCTCCAACGACAGCCCCGAAGAGCTGGGATCCTGGCTCAAGGACGAGGACTTCCCCTTCCTGTTCGTCAGCGACGCCGGCACCGACGGCGCCACCTACGAGGCGTTCGGCGGCGGCAAGCGCGACAACAACATGGT
>JAAXGM010000098.1:16162-25837 GCA_012267435.1 Gemmatimonadota bacterium | reverse complement strand
CCACGAGGGCGTGGCATCCACCGGGACCTCGGGGGGCGTGGCGGTGATCCAGCCCCCGGTCCGTTCCGAAGCCCCGGGACGTAGCGCGCAGGCGAGGTCCACCGTCTGGTTCCACACCTTCGGGTGCCGGGCCAACCAGTACGACACCGAGCGCATGCGCCAGGAGCTGGAGTTTGGGGGTGCCCGCACCGTCGCCCGGCCCGGCGAGGCGGATGCGCTGGTGGTCAACACCTGCACGGTCACCAACCAGGCGGATGCGGAGGCGCGCCGGCTGGTGCGCCGGCTGAGGCGGGAGAATCCCGGCGCGCGCATCCTGGTGGCGGGCTGTTCGGCCGCGTTGCGCGAGGACGACTACCGGGGCATGCCGGAGGTCGACGGCGTGGTGCCGGGACAGGAAGCGCGCGCGCTGGCGAGCCACTTGGCGACGCTGGATCCGGCGTTCGGTCCGCCATCGGCCGGGGACGGCCCGCTGCTGCGCAACGCCAGAGGCACCCGGGCCTGGCTCAAGGTGCAGGACGGGTGCGACCGCAAGTGCTCCTTCTGCGCGACGCGGCTGGCGCGCGGCGCTTCCGTCTCGCGCCCGCCCGCCGACGTGGTGAGGGAGGCCCGGGCGCTGGCGCGCGTCCACCCCGAACTCGTGATCACCGGCATCCACATCGGGCACTACGGGCGGGACTTGGAGCCGCGCACCACGCTGGCCGAGCTCTGCGCGCTCCTGCTGGACTCCGTGCCAGTCCGCATTCGGCTCTCGTCCATCGAGGCAACCGAGATCGACGATGCCCTGCTGGCATTGCTCACCGATTCGGGGAGGCGCCTGGCCCCTCATCTCCATGTTCCCCTGCAGAGCGGTTCGGACAAGGTCTTGAGGCTCATGCGGCGCTGGCACACGCGCGCGGCATACCGCGGGCGGGTCCTCGAGATCGCCGAAGAGATGGGACCCTTGGGGCTCGGCGCCGACATCATCGTCGGCTTCCCCGGCGAGGGCGAGGAGGAGTTCGAGGAGACCCGCGCGCTGGTCGAAGAGCTTCCGTACACCTATCTGCACGTGTTCCCGTTCTCCGTCCGCCCGGGAACCGCGGCCGCCGAGCTCCCGGATCGGGTGCCGGGCGATGTCGCCGCGGCGCGCTCCCGAGTACTCCGGGAGATGGCGCTGGCCAAGCAGGAGCGCTACCGGCGCGCCCGGGCGGGAACGGTTGCGGACATCGTGGTGGAAGGCTCGCGGGAGCGGATTGCGGGCGTCACGGGTGACTACCTGCGCACCCGGATCGACGGGCACGCGAGCCCCGGCGATCGCTTCCGTTCCGTCCTGGAGCTTCGCAACGGGGAGCTGGTCGCCGCAGTGAACTGATCTCCCCCGGACCCCCCGGCCAGGGCAACCCTTTCGAACCCGGCATCGTCTCCCTCAACAGGGAAAGGCGTTGGACCCGAAGGCGAGGAGGGGGGATGAGGTTTGGGAAAGTGATTCCGCGGGGCCTGCCGGACATCGTGCCGTTCGGCGGGGCGCTGGCTCTGATTGCGGCAAGTCTTGGGTGGGGCGCGAGTCCGGCCGCGGCACAGATCGATCTGGTCGGCACGGTACGGGATTCGGTCGGCAACGAAGTGCTGCCCAACGTTCTGGTGTCCGTGGACGACCACGCGTTCCGGGTATTCACCAACGAGTTCGGCCGATTCGTCCTTATCGGCCTGCCCGCGGAGACGGATCGCGTCCTGCGGGTGGAGCACCTCGGCTACGAGACCCGGGAGATCGCGCTCGGGGTCGACGCGCCCCGCGAACTCACGGTTCTGCTCGTGCCCCGCGCCATCGAGATCGACGGCGTGACCGTGACCGCCACCACGGCCACCGACATCGTCGCGCCGGGAGAGGCGGCGGGACGGATCGCGCTTTCCCCGCAGCGGCTGGGCACGCTTCCCTCGCTCGGCGAAACCGACGTCTTCCGAACGCTCCAACTGCTTCCCGGCGTGAGCGGCACCAACGACGCCACCTCCGGTCTTTTCGTCCGCGGAGGCACCCCGGACGAGAACCTGGTGCTCCTGGACGGCATGACGGTCTACCACGTGGACCACTTCTTCGGAGTATTCAGCGCCTTCAACTCGGATGCCGTGCAGGACGTGCGGCTGTTCAAGGGCGGCTTCCCCGCGCAGTACGGAGGGCGCACCTCGAGCGTCGTCGAGATGGTCGGCAAGTCGGGCAACCCGGAGGAATTCCGCATGTCGGGCGGGCTCAACCTGCTGAGCGCCCGCGCGGTGACCGAAGTTCCGCTCGGCGGGAAGGGGTCGTGGCTGGTTTCGGCGCGCCGGTCCTACACCGATCTGATGCGAACCGGCCTGTACAACGACATCTTCGGAACCCTGGAGGGAGCCGACGATGCGGACGCGGGGCCACCGGGGCCGGGTGGGGGCTTCGCCGGCGGTTTCGGCCGCTTCGGCAACTTCCAGCAGCAGACCTTCGAGCCCGACTTCTACTTCTACGACCTGAACTCGAAGCTCACCCTTCTGCCCACCTCGGACGATGTCCTGACGTTCTCCGTCTACGGCGGCGAGGACCGCCTGGACAAGTCGACCCCGGGGCAGGAGATTGCGACCCCCGCGGGTGACATCCGGCTGACCCCGGACCGGGCGGACCTCTCCGGCTGGGGCAACCGAGGCGTGAGCGGGCGCTGGGCTCGGCAGTGGGGCAGCCGGCTGGCGACGGACGCCCTGTTCGCGTACTCGCGGTATTTCTCCGAGGCGACCCTCGACGTGGCCTCGTCGCAGTTCGCGCGCGGGTTCGACGAAGACAACCGCGTGAGGGACCTGACGGCCCGCCTGGACAACACCTGGCGGCCCTTCCCGTCCTCCGAGATCGGGTTCGGGGCCCAGTTCACCCGGAGCGACGTGGGATACGCCCTGACCCGTCTGCGTGGCGATTCGGCGCAGACCCTGAACCTGGACGGCGAGAGCAACCTGGCCGCCGGATACCTCCAGCATTCCTGGACGCCCTCCGCGCGCGCCGGCCTGACGGCGGGGCTTCGGGTGACCAACTACGACGGGACCGGGCGGACCTACTGGGAACCGCGCGCGTCGGCGCGCTACTCGCTCACCGACCAACTCTCCCTGACCGGCGCCTGGGGCCGCTACAACCAGTTCGTGAAGCGGGTGGAGAACGAGGACATCCTGGAGGGAAGCCGCGACTTCTGGATTCTCGCCGGCGACAACATCGCGCCGTCGTCCGCCGAACACTGGATCGCGGGCATCGGCTGGGAGACCGACGACTACTTGTTCGACGTCGAGGCCTACGTGCGCGACCTGGGAGGCGTCGCACAGTTCTCGACCCGGTCCCGCCGGGCGCCCGGTCAGCAGCTCGCCGAGCTCTTCTTCGAGGGCACCGGGACGGCCCGGGGCATCGAGCTGCTGGCGCAGAAGAAGCGCGGCGCCCTGACCGGCTGGATCGGCTATACCCTCGCCAGCGTCGAGCACGAGCTGGCCGGGTTCAACGACGGGCTCCCGTTTCCCGCGAGCCACGACCAGCGGCACGAGATCAAGGCCGTCGGCAGTTACCAGCTCGGGCGCTGGACGCTGACCGGGGGATGGGTCTACGGCTCGGGCAAGCCGTACACGGTGCCCGAAGCCCAATACCCGATCACGCTGCTGGACGGGCGCACCCTCAACTACATCCACGTCGGTTCAAAGAACGGCGAGCGCCTGCCCGCCTATCACCGCCTCGATCTTGCCGCGAGCCGCCGCTTCGAGGTGCGCGCGTTCTTCTACGAGCTAAACCTCTCCGTCTTCAACGTCTACGGCCGCAACAACGTGTGGTATCGCCAATTCGACCTGACGGACCTGCCGATGCTCGTCACGGACGTCACAACGCTCGGATTCACGCCCAGCATCGGCGTTCGCGCGGGCTTTCGGTAAATTCGGTACGGGAGAACCATCATGAGCAATGGGATCGCTTCTTCGTTCATCGCAGTTCTCGCGTTGGGCGCGGCCGCCGCCTGCGACAGCGACTTGGCCTTCGCCCCGGAGGCGCCCGACACCTTCGTCGTGCAGGCCTTTCTCTTCGCCGGGGAACCCGTCACCGAGGTCACCGTGACGGGCGTGCTCCCCATCGACGCCGACTCCACCGCCGTCGCCGCTCCGATCGCGGACGCGCGCATCGCGATCCTCCGTGAAGGCGAACGGTTCGACCTCGGTCCCACGGAGGGTGAGCCGGGCCGGTATCACTATCCCCGTGACGACCTTCTGGTCGAAGTCGGAGATGTCTTCGCCCTTGAGGCTTCCCACGGCGGCCGCACGGCCACCGCGGAGACGGTGGTTCCGGTCCCGCCTCAGGGGTTGTCGCTGTCGGCGACCGTCATGGCGCCCCCCCGGTTCGCCCTTCGAGGCGGCGGTTTCCAACCTGGTGCGGGAGACGGCCTGGTGGCGCGCTGGGAGAACTCCGCCAGCGCACTCCACTACCTGGTGGTCGACAATCTCGAGGCGGATCCCGCGCCTTTTGCCGAGAGCCCGTTCGGGGGAGGGTTCGCCCGGCGCTTCGTCCAGCGTCCGACTGCGGGCGACAGCGCGCTCGTCAGCTCACGCTCGCTTTCCCACTTCGGGCGCCATCGGGTCAAGCTCTATCGGGTCAACGAGGAGTACGCCAACCTGTACGAAGGTCTCAACCAGGATTCCCGGGACCTCAACGAACCTCCGTCGAACGTTCGGGGGGCGCTTGGCGTGTTCTCGGCGTTCAGCGCCGACAGCGCGTTCTTCGAGGTGAGGTGACTGCGTCCTGAACACATCCTGGACCGAGCCGGAAACAGTCTCGCGGGGCCCGTCGCCGACTGTGGGCCGCGTGGCCAACCTTGTCCCGCGCCGCCGGATACGCCCATCATTAGGAATGAGGGGACGGATTCCACACCGGGTTTCTCGGAACGGCGCGCCCGTCGGCGGGATGTCCGATGACCGGCGACGCGCGCGCCACCCGATTCCTTCCGGCATCCTGCTGGTGCTCCTGACGTCCGCGGCGTCAACACCCGCAACGCTCGCGGGCCAGGAGGAAGGCGCGATCATCCGCCAGGCGCCGCGCTGGTCCGTGGAGGGCAGCTTGGGCTCGCGGCTGGTGGGGACCCTGTACGACGAGTTCGTCACCCGGCAGACCCTCGCCGACCTCCCGAGCCAGACGCGGTGGAGGGAAACCGCCGGCTTGGGCCCGGAGGCAAGAGTGGTGCTGCGGCACAATCCCGTCGGGGGAGCGGGACTCTACCTTACGCTGCTCGCCGGCCACTCGGGAACCGTCGCGCGCTATTCCGGTGCGCTCTCGCCGCCCGAGGACATTTCGCGCAGCACGAGCTACCACGGCGTCGGCTTCGGCCTCGGCATGAAGCTGTCGGAGTGGGGCCGCGGCCGCGGCTTGCTGGCGTACAACCTGGGAACCGTCGTGCTCACGCAGACCATCGATCTCTCGGCGGGACATCGCGACGCCTTCGCGCAGATGGACGCGCACCACCCCGGAGAGATCCAGTGGACCTCGCGCAAGTCCACTTCGTGGGGACTGGATCTGGGGGCCTCCCTGCGCATCCCCGTTGGGGAGAACTCCGCGCTCCGCCTCACGTTTCGGGACTTGGTGATCCCGGTCAACACGGCCCAGCTCGCGGCCCAGGAGCGCAGCGAGGTCAGGTCGATCTCAAGCGAACGGGTCACGTTCAGCCTGGCGCCGTTCACCGCTCACCAGATGAGTCTGAGCGCCGGCTTCGAGTACGTCGTTTCCCGGGGCCTCGCGCGCCGGGACGTGGTGCGCGTTCTGCCGGAGCGCGTCGATGTCGCGGTAGCCGACCCGGCGGTCGAGGCCGCGCTGGAAATCGCGGTGGCGGGGGATACGGCGCGGGCGATCGCCTCCCTTGAACAGCGTGTCGCGCTGGTGCCGCGGGACGGTCTCGCATGGCGCGCGCTGTCGCTGCTGCGGGCGCCCCGCGCCGAGTTCGATCCCACCGTGCGCGACCAGACGCTGGCCAATCTCGAACGTGCCCTCAACATGAATCCCGGAGACACGGAGCTGATGCGGGCGTACGGGCGCATCCGCGGCATGGTGCGGCGGGAGGGGCGGGTTCCGGAAGCCGTTGAGGTGCGCAGGCTCGAACTCTCCCGGTTCGTCGTTCACAGCGCAAGCGACGGAAGTCTGCGGCTGTCCGGGGCCGCGCGCGGGCTCGGGGCCGACCCTCGGGGGACCTACCGCTACTCGATCACGGTAGAGGTGTTCGATGCTGGTGGCCGCATGATGCGCGTCCGGTCCGGGCTGGACGAGGCCCGGGTGGATTCGGAGGGGCGTCTGGTTCTCGATGGAGATGGGGATCGGCTCCCTCTCCCGCTCAGCCTGGACCTCTTCCTGGTTCAACCCGTACCCGGCATCCATTCGCTCCGTCTGAGACTGACCGATCTGGAGTCGGGGGCCACGATTGAGACCAGCGAAGGCTTCGAGCTGCCCGGGAGCTGACTGCGGATTCCCGGTCCCGTGAGATGAACGACCACCGTCCGCCCTACCTCGCCGCCGTCATCGCCGGCGCCGCGATCTTCCTCCTGTACGTCGTCACGCTGGCCCCCACCACGGCGTTCTGGGACACCAGCGAGTACATCGCGACCGGGTACATCCTCGGGATCCCGCATCCGCCCGGAAACCCGCTCTTCGTGGTGCTGGCGAGAGTCTGGATCGTTCTGCTGTCGCCACTGGGGCTTCCAGTCGCGGTGCGCGTGAACCTGCTGGCCGCCCTCACTTCCGCGGCGGCGAGCGGGTTCTTCTTTCTGGTGGCCCACCGCATCGCCTGGGGGCTGCTGGGCGACCACCGGCGGGCGCTGGCGGGGGCGGCGGCGAGCGCGCTGCTGGGCGCCACGGCGTTCACCGTGTGGAACCAGTCCGTGGTCAACGAGAAGGTCTACACGGTCAGCGTGCTGGTGATCGCCGCGGTGACCTGGCTGGCGGTGCGCTGGCGCGACCGGCGCGGCGAGCCGGGGAGCGCGCGCCTCCTGCTGGTGGCGGGCTACCTGATGGTCCTGGGCTGGTCCAACCACACCATGTCGCTCCTGCCCGTGCCGGCCCTGGGCCTGATGCTGCTCATGACGGCCCCGAGGGTGCTGCTGCGCCGCGACCTGTGGATCCGCGCGCTCCCCCTCATCGTGGTCGGCCTGTCCTTCAACGTGTTCCTGCCGATTCGCGCCGCCGAGCGCCCGGTGATCAACGAGGGCGACCCCCTTTGCGAGTCCGCCGGCGAGGTGGCGGCCGCCGTATTGACCGCCGGGAACGCGGGATGCCCCAGGCTCGCCTCGGTGCTCAAGCGGGACCAGTACGCGCCACCTCCGCTCAGCCAGCGCCAGGCGCCCCTGTCCGCGCAGTTCCAGAACTATTTCCAGTACTTCGACTGGCAGTGGGCGCGGGGGCTGGATCCTTCGCCCGTCCCCCGAGGCGGAAGAATCCCCGTCACCGGACTCTTCCTGGCTCTGGGTCTGTTCGGCCTGCTCGTCATCCGGCGCGTCGACGGGGAACTGTTCGCCTACATGGCGACGTTGACGTTGACGGTGACGGTCGCGCTCGTGATCTACCTGAACTTCAAGTACGGCTATTCGCTGGCGCCCGAGATCGCCGACCCGGACCTGCACGAGGTGCGCGAGCGGGACTACTTCTACATCGTCGGCTTCATCGTGTGGGGCGTGCTGGCGGGGGTCGGGCTCACCGGGGTCTGGCACATGGTGGCGCAGCGGCTGAGGTGGACTGGCCCGGTCACGGCGAGCCGGATGCCGGTGGTGGGAGCACGGTTGGCGCTGTGCGTTGTGACATGCGTCGCGGCGCTGATCGCGCTGACGCCCTTGGCGGCCAACTGGCGCTGGGCGAGCCGCGCCGGGGACTACGCGGCCCGCGACTGGGCGTACGATCTGCTCCAGAGCGTCGAGCCCTACGGCGTCCTTTTCACCAACGGAGACAACGATACCTTCCCGCTCTGGTATCTTCAGGAAGTTGAGGGAATCCGCAGGGACGTCACCGTCATCGTGGGGCAGTACCTGTTCACGCAGTGGTATCCCCGGCAGCTGCGGGAACTCACGCAGCCGGATCGGCAACGGCCCTTCGAGCCCGACGAGCGGGTGGCCGGCCTGTATCCGACGCGCGAGATGCCCACTCGTCCGGTGCTCTCGCTCGCGCCCGCTGAAATCGACCGGATCCAGGGGGCCGTCACTCCGCGGGACGCGAACGTTCGCCTGGGACCCGTCGTGGTGCAGTACCCGCGCGGCACCTACCTCGACCGGGGGGATCAGGTGGCGCTGGCGATCATTCGCGACAGCATCTCCGAGCGCCCCATCTACTTCGCGTGGACCGGGGGGATCATCCGCTCGCTGGGCCTGCACGACTTCGGGGTCCGGCAGGGGCTCGCGACCCGGCTCGTTCCGCGCGACCTCGAAGCCGACGGGCGCTTCGTCAGGACCGACGCCGCCCTGGGCGGAGAATGGGTCGATCTGGAGCGCACGCGGAGGCTCTCCAGCGAGGTGATGATGGCCCGCGGACTCCGTTATCGGGATATCTGGGCCGACCGCACCACACTGAACATTCCGTACTACTACTTTCACTTCAGCCGCGTGCTGTTCGACCGGGGTTCGGCGGCCGGGCTGCCCGCGGACGAACTTGCCCGATACCGCGGCGACATGGAGGCGTTCGGCGTCACCATGCGGGGCGGATACCGGGTGATTCCCGAATCGGAGCCCGGAGCCGAATGAGGATCCACGTTTCCGAAGGCCATCGGAGCCGGAACGGTCCCCAGGCGGTGTCGAGCCGGCTGTCGCCGCCCGAGCTGCTCCGGTACGCCCGGCACCTGGTCCTTCCCGAGGTCGGCCTCGCCGGCCAGCGCAGGCTCAAGTCGGCCCGCGTGCTCGTGGTGGGCGCGGGAGGACTCGGCTCGCCGGTGGCGCTCTATCTGGCCGCGGCGGGGGTGGGAACGCTCGGCCTCGTGGACTTCGACGAGGTCGACGCGACCAACCTTCAGCGTCAGATCCTGCACGGGGAATCCGATGTGGGCCGGCTGAAGCTCGATTCCGCCCGCGACCGGCTCGCCGAAACCAACCCCCACGTCCAGGTCGTCGCCCACGACGCCAGGTTGAGCAGCGGCAACGCCCTGTCCCTGCTGGCCGACTACGACGTGGTCGTGGATGGCACGGACAACTTCCCGACCCGCTACCTCGTGAACGACGCGTGCGTGATGCTCGGCAAGTCCAACGTGTACGGATCGGTGCACCGCTGGGAGGGGCAGGTGTCGGTGTTCGCCACCGAAGGCGGTCCCTGCTACCGGTGCCTCTTCCGCGAGCCGCCCCCGCCGGGCCTGGTGCCCAACTGCGCCGAGGGCGGAGTGCTGGGGGTCGTCCCCGGAGTGGTGGGTTCGCTGCAGGCGCTCGAAACCGTGAAGCTGATCCTCGGGCGGGGAAGTCCGCTTGCGGGGCGGCTGCTCATCTTCGACGGGCTCGACTTGGAATGGCGCGAAATTTCCATCCGGCGCGATCCCGCCTGTCCCGTATGCGGCGACAGCCCCACCCAGACCGAACTCATCGACTACGAACTCTTCTGCGGCGTCGAGCCGGAGGCTGAACCCATGACCCTGCCAGCAAACGAGGAATCCGGTGGATCGTCGGGTCCCGGAGGCATAGACGTAGTGGAGGCCAGCAACCGCCTGGGAGGCGAGGCCC
>JAAXGM010000098.1:12847-16020 GCA_012267435.1 Gemmatimonadota bacterium | reverse complement strand
TACTGATATCTACTGGAAAGTCGTCCGCGGGGCCTCAGAACGCCGCCAGCTCCCGGATTGCCGAGACCACGTCGGGCACCTGCGGAAGGATGACCTCCTCGAGCTGAGGCGCGTACGCGACCCAGCAGTCCCTGGAGGCGATTCGCCGCACCGGCGCGTCCAGCCACTCGAAGAGTTCATCGGCGACCCGGGCCGCGATCTCGGCGCCGTAGCCCCAGGAGAGCCCGTCCTCGTAGGCCACCAGCACGCGGTTGGTCTTGCGCACCGAGGTGGCGACGGCGTCCATGTCGAAGGGCGACAGGCTGCGCAGGTCCACGATCTCGACCTCGATGCCGTCCCGCTCCGACGTCACGCGGGCCGCGTCCAGGCTGCGCTTCACCAGCGCCCCGCAGGTCACGATGGTGAGGTCCGAGCCCTCGCGCGCGACGCGCGCCTTGCCGAAGGGGATCATGAAATCCCTCCCGGGCTCGGGACTCTTGTTGTACACCTGCCGGTACAGGTGCTTGTGCTCCAGGAAGATGACGGGATCGTCGCACCTGATCGCGGTGCGCAGGAGCCCGCTGGCGTCGAGCGCATTCGAGGGCAGGGCGACGCGCAGCCCCGGCGTGTGCGTGAAGAGCGAAGCACCCGTCTGGGAATGATAGATGCCTCCCCCCGTGAGATAGCCTCCGAAGGGGACCCGGATGACCACGGGCGCGTCGAACGCGCTGTTGGAGCGGTAGCGCATCGTGGCCAGCTCGTTGCGGATCTGCATGAACGCCGGCCAGATGTAGTCGAAGAACTGGATCTCGACGACGGGCCTCAGCCCGCGGGCCGCCATCCCGATCGCGCGCCCGACGATGTTGGCCTCGGCGAGCGGCGAGTTGAAGACGCGGTCGCCGAAGCGCTTCTGGAGCCCGTGGGTCACCTTGAAGACGCCCCCCTTGCCGGGCACCTGCCCGAGGGCTTCCGCGCGCGAGGCGTCGGCCACGTCCTGACCGAACACGACGATGCGCGGATCCCGCTCCATCTCGTCGCCGAGGCAGCGATTGATGAGGTCGACCATGGTCAGCCGCTTGCTTCCCCGGTCGAACTTTGCCGAAGCCTCGGTGTCGAATCTCGGCTTCGTGGGGGGCGCGGTCTCGGAGTAGAGGTTCACGAGCGCCCGTTCCGGGGGAGGCTGGGGACGCCCCAGCGCTTCGGCGGCGGCTTCTCGAACTGCGCCATGGGCCTCCGTCTCGATGTGGTCGAGCCGCTCGGCGGTGGCAACCTTGAGGTCCAGCAGCAGCAGCCGGGTGCGGGTCAGGGGATCCCTTTCCTCTTCGGCGAAGCGCTCCTCCACCGTTCGATACGCGCGCTCGTCGTCGGACATCGAGTGCGAGTAGGGCCGGATCGTGAAGGCGTGCACGAGCGCCGGTCCCCGAGCCTGCCGACAGTGGTGCACCGCGGCGCGGCTCGCCTTGTAGCTGTCGATGACGTCGGTGCCGTCGCATCTCGCGATGAACAGATCCGGGAAGGATGCAGCCAGTGCCGAGATACTGCCCCCGGCGGTCTGGACCTCCACGGGCACCGAGATCGCGTAGCCGTTGTCCTCGATCAGAAAGATGACGGGAAGCTTCAGCGTGCAGGCGGTGTTGAGCGCTTCCCAGAACTCGCCTTCCGAGGTGGCGCCCTCTCCCGCGGAGACCAGCACGATCTCGTCGTCCTCAACCTGGCCGGCGCGCTCCCGCATGCCCGGGAGCCCGGCCGCCCGGCGGCCACCCTCGGCGCACCCAACGGCCTGCAGGAACTGCGTGCCGGTTGGCGACGACATGCTCGTGATGTTGAGGCGGGGGTCGCAGAAATGGCACGGCATCTGGCGCCCGCCGGATGCGGGATCGGCCTCGGCGGCCACCGCCTGCAGGAAGTGCTCGTACGGGGTTTGGCCCAGCGCCAGGGAGAGCGACCTGTCCCGGTAATACAGGTAGAACCAGTCATGGCCGGGCCTGAGGTGGGCGGCCATGGCCACGCCGATGGCTTCATGGCCCGCTCCGGAAATCTGGAAGAAGGTCTTGTTCTGGCGCTTGAGAGCGATTTCGCGATCGTCGATGTGCCTCGACGTGACCATCACGCGGTAGCAGTCGAGCAACCGCTCCGCCGTAATGGGCAGCGTCTTCGTGACGGAATCACGCCCTGCTTCGGCGCTTGCCGTTCCAAGGGCCGTATGGGTTTCGGGTGGCATTGGCGGTTATGGGCGGTGCCCGGAAAGGACGAACGTCGCAAGCGAGATGGCGCGGGTTCCCCGAGTTCGGCGCCCAGGGCATCGATATCGTTCCCGCATCGCCCCGGCGCGCGACCCATGCCGTTGAACCCCATAGCAACATAGCCCGAGCGGGCAACAGGGTCCAACCACCGGAACGGGCTGCGATCCCTCAGCGCGCTCCGGCGGCGTCGAGCTGGTCGGCCAGCGCGCGCGGATCGGCGACCGGCCGCCGACAGGCGTACCCTTGGCAGACGTGGGCTCGCGGTCTCCCGTCGGGCCCGCCGCTTCCAGCGAGCCGCCAGGGCGCCCGCGGGGTCCTGCCCGCCTGGTCGCCGGTGACCAGCCTGTCGGGCAGATAACGGCCGTGCGCCGTCCGCAGCAGCGCCTGGGTGGCGTCGTCGTCCGGGTCGCCCTCGATGACCACTTCGACGCCGGGCCGGTCGAAGGCGTCGACCACGGCGAGCAGCCTCCCGTACGCGCTGGGGAAGCGCGCCATCGCGGCCGCCTCGCTGGCCAGGACCCGCGCCGCCAGGACGCGAAAGTCCTCCCGGTCCAGAAGGCGGCCCAGGCGCAGCAGAGCCTCGGCCGCAAGAGAGTTGCCGGCCGGGGTGGCGTTGTCGGTGGCGTCACGCGGGCGCACCACCAGCGCCTGGTCGGCTCGGTGCGTGTCGAAGAGCAGGCCGCTCGCGCGATCGAAGAATCCCTCCACGAGGGCATCGGCAAGCTCCGTGGCGTGATCGAGCCAGACGGCGCGAAGCGTCGCTTCATGCAGCGCCAGGAAAGCCCCCGCAAGCGACGCGTAGTCCTCCAGGAACCCGCCCACGGGCGAGGGGCGGCCCTTGTGGCTGCGCAGCAGGCGGCCATCGCGCCGCAGTTCGGCGAGGATGAACTCTCCGGCCCGCTCGGCCGCGCGCACGTATTTGCGCCGTCCCAGAGCCGCGCCGGCTTCGGC
>JAAXGM010000098.1:9180-12665 GCA_012267435.1 Gemmatimonadota bacterium | reverse complement strand
CAGCGCCGGAACAGACGGGCCGTGGACGGATCGAGCAGTCGATCGACCTCCTCCGCGGTCCAGAGATAGAAGAGTCCCTCCTCGCCTTCCGAGTCGGCGTCGCGCGCGGAGTAGAACCCGCCCTCCGGCGAGCGCAAGTCGGTGAGCATGTATGTCAGCGTCTTCTCGGTGACCGCCAGGAACTCGACGTCCCCCGTGTGGAGATGAGCCTGCAGATACGCACTTGCGAGCAAGGCGTTGTCGTAGAGCATCTTCTCGAAATGCGGCACCAGCCAGCGCGCGTCGACCGTGTAGCGGTGGAATCCCCCGCCCAGCTGATCGTGGATGCCGCCGTGCGCCATCTTGCGCAGCGTGTGCGTCGCCATGGACAGCAGCCGATCGTCCCCGGAAGCGCCGTGAACCCGCAGCAAGAGCTCCAGCACCATGGGCTGGGGGAACTTGGGCGCCCGCCCGAAGCCTCCGTGGATCGTGTCATAGCCGCGGGCGATGTTGCCGCAGGCGGCTCGCGCCAACCCGATTCGCGCCTCGAGCTCGTCCGGTGATGCCCGTCCGGTCTCCGACGGCGTCATGGAGCGCTCCAACAGCCCGCGCATCCGGCTCGCGGCCTCGCGGACTTCGGCCTTGCGCCCCGTGTACGCCCGGCCGGCGGCCTCGAGCACCTGGCGGAACGACGGCATGCCGTGGCGAGGTTCCGGGGGGAAGTAGGTCCCCCCGTAGTAGGGCAGCCCCTGCGGGGTCAGGAAGGCGGTCAGCGGCCACCCTCCCTGTCCGGTGATGCTCTGGACCGCGCGCATGTAGATCGCGTCCAGGTCGGGCCGCTCCTCGCGGTCGACCTTGATGCTGACGAAGAGTTCGTTCATCAGGGCGGCCGTTCCGTCGTGCTCGAACGACTCGCGCTCCATGACGTGGCACCAGTGGCAGGCGGAGTAGCCTATGGAGAGGAGGATGGGCCGGTCCTCGTCGCGCGCCCGGCCCAGCGCCTCGTCACCCCACGGGTACCAGTCCACCGGGTTGCCGGCGTGCTGCAGCAGGTAGGGGCTGGTCTCGCGCGCCAGTCGGTTGCGTGCGCGCCCGCCGGAAGCCAGGTGCGCGCCGCGGGAGGAATCGGGTCGCGCGGATGGTGGTGTGTCGGTCATGGCTGCATCACCTCCAGAACCTGCTCCTGGAAGGCGCGCGCTCTCTCCAGCACCTCCGCCTCGCGCACCGTCAGCACCTCCCGGTCGCGCACCACCACGCGCCCGTTCACCAGCACCGTGGCGACATCGCTTCCGCGGGTCGCGTACACCAGGTGCGAGTAGACGTCGTAGAGCGGGGTGAGCCCGGCCCGGCGGATGTCTACGAGCACGATGTCGGCGCGCTTCCCCGGCTGGAGCGATCCGATTTCGTCGTGCAGGCCGAGCACCCGGGCGCCGCCCATGGTGGCGAGCCGGAAGACGGTCTCGGCGGGGAGCGCGGTGGGATCGGCCATTGCGAACTTGTGGAGCTTGGCCGCGGTGTCCATTTCGTCGAAGAGGTCCAGGTTGTTGTTGCTGGCCGGCCCGTCGGTCCCGAGACCCACCGGAATCCCCGCGGCCAGCACCTCCAGGATCGGAGCCGCCCGCGGGATCCCCAGCTTCATGTTGCTCTCGGGGTTGTGGGCGATGCCCGCCCCGTTGGCCGCGATCCTCGCGATGTCTCCGTCCCTCAGGTAGATGGAGTGGGCGAGCACCGTCCCGGGCCGCAGCGCGCCGATGGACTCGAGCGCCTCGACGACCCCCATCCCCGTCAGCTCGCTGGCGATCGCGAACTCGGTTTCATCTTCGTCCGTGTGGATCTGAAAGGGAGCCCCGTAGTCGTTGGCCAGCCGCGCGGCGGCCGCCACGTCCTCGAGCGAGGTCGTATAGAGCGAGTGGGCGGCCACCCCGGGGGTCAGGGTGGGATGGTCGCGATAGCGCTCCATGAACTCGGCGGCGTCCGCCAGGGAGGCGGCCGGCGACGCGAAGTCCGGGGCGGGGAAGCCGATCACGTTCGGTCCGAGCACCGCGCGGATGCCGGCGTCGATGGTGGCCCTCGCCCCGTCGTCCCTGAAATAGTACATGTCCGCGAAGGTGGTCGTCCCGCTCCTGAGCATCTCGATGCACGAGAGCAGCGTTCCCCAGTACACGAAGTCGGGGCTCACCAGGGCCGCCTCCGCCGGGAAGATGTGCTCCTCCAGCCAGGTCATCAGCGGCAGGTCGTCGGCGAGTCCCCTGAGGAGCGACATCGCCGCGTGCCCATGCGTGTTGACCAGCCCCGGGATCACGAGGTGGCCGGTTGCGTCGAGCACGGCCACGTCGGAGGGTCGGGGGTCGCCGGGGGCCAGCAGGCCGGCGATGCGTTCTCCCTCCACGAGCACCGCGCCGCCTTCGAGCACGGTTCCGGGATCGTCCATGACCACCACCGTACCGCCGTCGATCAGGAGACGCTCATCCGCCCGTGGCGCGGGGGACGCGTTACACGCCGCCGAGAGCACCACGCCCAGCCCCGCCAGGGCGCGCAAACCGGGACCGGCGGCTGATCCGGCATTTCGCCGAACGGCATCAAACGGGATCCAACGCTCTGCGGCCACCATCATTGCATTCCCTCCGGCACCTGTTTCACTTGCCGCGTTCATTCGATTACGCATTGCCGTACTCCGATTCCCCCGTGCCATCATCAGAACCTAAGATACCCGGAAACGCCTCTCTCCGGACAACCATGCCGGGTGCCGGCTCCCCAGCCACCCGGACAGCCAGGGCTCACTTCGACGATGACCTCTCCCATCTGGCAACCAACGCGGGCGCGGCGCGCCGCGGCGAACCTCACCGACTTCCGCGCGTTTCTGGCCCGGCGAGGACACCGTCCCGGCGCGGGCTACGAAGCCCTCTGGCGATGGTCGCTGGCCGACCAGGCGGCCTTCTGGGACGCGTTCTGGGACTGGAGCGGGGTGGTGGGGGACAAGGGCGATGCGATTCTGGAGACGGGACCGGAGCCGATGGAGGCCCGCTATTTTCCCGGCGCGCGGCTCAACTTCGCCGAGAACCTGCTGCGGCGTTCCGATGCCGCCCCGGCCGTCATCGCGTACTCGGAAGCAGGACCGGGGCCAACCCTTTCCTGGGGGGAACTCCGTGATCTGGTGTCGCGCGTGGTCCAGGGGTTGCAGGCCGCCGGAGTCCACCGCGACGACCGGGTGGCGCTTCTGCTCCCCAACCTTCCCGAGGCGATCGCGGCGGTGCTGGCGGCCGCGAGCCTGGGGGCGATCACCGCCAGCGCATCCCCCGACTTCGGGGTGGACGGCGTGCTGGACCGCTTCGGCCAGATCGCGCCCCGCGTGCTGATCGGGGTCGACGGCTACCAATACGCGGGCAGGTGGCATTCCACCATGGACGGGCTCGCCGAAGTCGCGGCCCGGCTTCCATCGGTGGAACTCGTGGTGGTCGTGCGAGCCCGCCGCGCGGATGGGACGACGCGCGCGGACGGCGGTCCGC
>JAAXGM010000098.1:0-9038 GCA_012267435.1 Gemmatimonadota bacterium | reverse complement strand
TGCAGCATCTGAAGGAGCAGCGCCTGCACGCCGATGTGAAGGCGGGCGACCGGGTGTTCTACTTCACGACCCTGGGATGGATGATGTGGAACTGGCTCGTCTCCATCCTGGGATCGCGCGCGACCGTGCTCCTTTACGACGGTTCCCCTTCCTTTCCCGGCCATCGCGTCCTGTTCGACTTCGCCGATTGGTCCCGGATGACCCACCTCGGGACCTCCGCCCGCTTCATCACCACGCTGCGCACCGCGGGGGCGCGGCCGCGCGCGAGTCACGCGCTGGACTCGCTTCGCACCGTGTTGTCCACCGGCTCGCCCCTCGATGCGGCGGGCTTTCGCTACATCCACGAGCACGTGAAGCGCGACGTGCATCTGGCTTCGGTGTCGGGCGGGACGGACCTGTGCGCCTGCTTCGTCGGCGGACTGCCGACCCGACCCGTCTTCGCCGGTGAGATCCAGGGGCCCGCGATGGGGATGGCGGTGGAGGTGTACGATGACGGCGGCCGTCCGCTGGAGCGGGGCAAGGGGGAACTCGTGTGTACCCGGCCCTTCCCCTCCATGCCCCTGGGCTTCTGGGACGACGAGGGCGGCGAGCGTTGCAGTGACACCTATTTCCGGCGCTTCCCCGGCGTCTGGCACCATGGCGACTACATCGAGAGGACCGCCAGCGGGGGGTACGTGATTCACGGCCGCTCCGACGCGACCCTGATCGTGGCCGGCGTGCGCATCGGGACCGCGGAGGTGTACCGGGTCGTGGAGGCGTTGCCCGAGGTGCGCGAGGCCATCGCCATCGGCCAGCGCCGCGCGGAGGGGACGCGCATGGTCCTCTTCGTCCGCCCGCGAGCGGGGCACGCGCTCGACGATCGTCTTCGCGACCGGATTCGAGCTCGGCTGCGCAAGCGCGCAAGCCCGCGTCACGTTCCGGCGATGATCCTGGAGGTATCCGACATTCCGCGGACCCGGAGCGGCAAGATCGTGGAACTGGCCGTCAGGGCCGTCGTCCACGGCGAGCCGGTCCGCAATCGCCAGACGCTGGCGAACCCGGAGGCGCTGGAGCATTTCAGGGACCGACCCGAGCTCGCCGACTGACTCCGGGACCCGCCCGGCGCCCTCCGCCATCCGCGGCTTGTCGCCACAGCGGCGCGGAGAATCGACTAGATTGGAGCTTGTACGTAGGCCAACCCGCCCGCGGAGAAGCGACACGCCTTGGGGATCTACCGGAGTTTCGTCATGCTTGCGCTGCGCCGTCCCTCCGTGATTCCCGCGCTTCTGGGCTCCGGATGGGCCTTTCGGCGCCGTGGCTGGTACCGGAAGCCCCCGTTTCTTCCCCTCCCATCGGCTTCCTTCCTGCGCTGGAGGCTGGATACGGCCTACGGCGATCCCCAGGCCCGTCCCCCGGCGGAGGACACCGAGCGGTTCCTGCGCTGGGCTTCGCGCATGCGGCGAGGTCGGTGAAGGGAAGCGGGTCGGATTCCCGGGCATGAGGAGGCGCACGCGTATCCTGATCGCCGTGGTCACGGTGCTGGTCGCGGTGGCGCTGGTGTCGTCCACCGTCGGACGGGCCATCTACGCCGGCCGCACCCCCGGGCTGGGCTCCTTCGTCACCGTCCACTTCGCCGGGTATCTCTTCTTCCTGCTGATGCCGGTCGAGGCGCTCGTTCCCTACTATCAGGCGGAGGGACACCCGGGCGGCGTGCTCGTACTGCTGGCGGTGACGACCGCGCTGGCGGCCCAGGCCATCGATTATGGAATCGGCCGCGCCGTCGGGACCGGGATTCTGGAGGATTTCCTGGGACGCGAACGCTACGCGAAGTTCGGCGGCCTCATCGCCCGATGGGGCAGCTGGGCGATTCTCACATTCAACCTGTTTCCGCTCTCGTCTCCGAACATGCTCCTGGTCGCCGGCATGTCGCGCTTCGGCGCGGTCCGCGCGCTCGCCTTGAGCGCCGCCGGCCTCATCGCCAAGTACATCGCCATCGTCTACCTGTTCGATGCCCTGGGGGAAGGCGCCGAATGATGGAAGTCTCCCCGGCTGGCTCCGCGAGCGCGGATGCTCGCGCCTTTTCACACCCGTCCATCGTCCCGAGTCCCGACCGGTGCCTGCGCCGACCCGAAGAGCCTCCATGCTGAGCGTCGCGGTCACCGGAAACATCGCGTCCGGCAAGTCCTCCCTGCTGCGGGCCTGGGCCCGGGCGGGCGTTCCGGTGATCAGCGCGGACGACCTCGCGCGCGAGGTGGTGGAGCCGGGGACGGACGGGCTGCGGGAGGTCGTGCTCGTTTTCGGCGAGGACGTGCTCGGGCCGGACGGGCAGCTCGACCGGGGTCGGCTCCGGGACCGGGTGTTTCGGAATGAAGATGCCCGTCGCAAGCTGGAGTCGATTCTGCATCCCCGCATTCGGGAGTCGCGCGAAGCATGGCTGCGCGAACAGCGGCGGCGGGGCGCGGAACTGGTGGTGGCCGAGATCCCGCTGCTCTTCGAGACGGGCTATGCTCATGGGGTGGACGTGACTATCGTAGTCGACGCGCCGCCGGCCGTTCGCCTCGAACGCCTTGTGCGCTTGCGGAGCCTGGACGCGGAGGAGGCGGCCAGAATCATGAGCACCCAGGCGGACGCGGCTGGAACAGGCGCGATGGCGGATCACGTGATCCCCAACGACGGTACCTCGGCCGAACTCGAACGACGTGCTCTGGAGCTCCTGGCCCGTGTGAGGTCGCGGATTCGCCCGGAGCGGGAGTGACGATGCCGGAGAACCACCTCCTTCGCATCGACATGCACCTGCACACCCACGCGTCCTGGGACTGCCTCAGCGATCCGGAGACGGTGCTTGAGAGGGCTGTCGCAAGAGGCTTGGATCGCATCGCCATCACCGACCACAACCGCATCTGGGCCGCGCGCGAGATGGCGCGCCGCTACTCGGACCGGATCATCCCGGGCGAAGAGGTGAAGACCGCGGAAGGCATCGATGTGATCGGACTCTATCTGAAGGAAGAGATCCCTGGGGGGACCCCCGCCAGGGAGGTGTGCGCTCGCGTCCGCGAGCAGGGAGGGCTTGTGTATCTGCCCCACCCTTACGCTCGCGGCAAGGGCGGCTCGGGCCGCTACGCGGAAGAGCTGGCCGATCACGCCGACATCATTGAGGTTTTCAACGCGAGGCTGCACGATCCCGCGCTCAATCAGGCCGCGGCCGACTTGGCGGATCGCCGGAATCTTCCCGGCGGGGCCGGGTCGGACGCGCACACGGTGTGGGAGGTGGGCAGAGCCTGCGTCGAGCTTCCGGCCCATCCCAACCGGCCCGACGCCTTCCTGGAGGCGCTGGGTTCCGCCCGCGTCTCCGGGGTCGCCTCTCCGCACGCGGTGCACCTCGCGTCAACCTTTGCCAAGGTTGCCAGGCGGGTGGCGAGACCCGGGAGACCCGGAACGGGCGCCCGCGTGGACTGACAGGCTTCAGCGACGAGTTCCCCCGACCCGGCATGCGATACCACACTCCCTCCCATCGGCAGGAACCGGCCCGGCGACTGGCGGCCCGGCTGGCCGGCGCCAACAGCATCGTGCTGACGACCCACATGAACCCGGATGCCGACGGGGCGGGATCGGCGGTCGCGTTGCTCGCGTGGTTGCGCGACCGGGGCGCCGAAGGCTGGTTCGTGCCGCCGACGCCCCTTCCGGAGCGCTACCGGTTCCTGCTTCCCGAGGAGGAGTGGCACCTCCCCGCGAGTTCCGCCGACGCCGCGCGGGCGTGCTCCGCCGCGGATCTGGTCGTGGTGGTGGACGCCGGTGACCTGCCCCGCCTGGGCCGGGTGAAGCCAATGGTCGAAGGACGGCCCACCGTGGTGGTCGACCACCACACCACTCCCACCCGCCCCATCCCCGGCGACCGCCTGGTCGACACCGGAGCATGCGCGACCGCGGAACTGGTATACGACATCCTGATGGCCGCGGGAGCGCGCTGGACCCCCGCCATCGACAACGCGCTCTACACCGCCATCGTCGACGACACGGGGTCCTTCGCCTACAGCAACGTCACCCCCGACACCCATCTCCTGGCGGCCGAACTGGTGCGGCGGGGTGTCGATGTGGTCGGGATCCACCGGCAGCTCTTCGAGTCGGTGGACGTGCGCCGGCTCGAGTTGCTGAGAGAGTGCCTGGGAGAGTTGCGGGCCGAGGATGGCCTGTCCTGGATCACGGTGCCCGACCGGGCCTATCGTGACCTGAAGGCCACCAGCGACGATCTGGGGGGACTGGTGGACTATCCCCGCGCCATCAAGGGGGTGGAGGTCGCGATGTTGTTCCGTACCACCAACGGGGGTGCGACCAAGGTGTCGTTCCGTTCCAACGGACCGGTCGACGTGGACGGGATCGCCCGCAGCTTCGGGGGTGGCGGCCACGCCAAGGCGGCGGGGGCGCTGGTGTCTCGCCCCTTGGAGGAGGTGCGCGCCGACGTCGTGAACGCCGTCCGCGCCTTGGTGCGGGAATGAGAGTCGGCGGCCTGGGTGGGAGGGGCTCCGCGCGGCCGTCCGGGCTCGGCGAACGGCGAGGGGGCCCCGCGGTGGGCGATCCGGTCGACCCGGGGGTCCCCGAGGGGCTTGCCACGACCCTCGCCCTGGTACGCGGCCGCCTGGGCGCGGATTCCATCGATCGTCTCTGGATCTTCCCGCCGATGACCCGGGGGCGGCGCGAGCGCGGGTTGGTTGCGGTAAGTTGCTTTGCGGAAAAGGAGCGCCGGCGATTGTACACGGCCGCCTACCAGGCTAGGAGGCGGGGCCTCGACCTCGGCGTGGACCCCGAACTGGTCGAGCAGGGGCTGGCCCCCGCGGATTCGCTTCCGCGCGTGATGACCGGGGTGGTCCGGCGCGAATCGCTCCAGCTCGGAGAGCCGCGCGAGATCGTCGTCGGGGGCGACTTCGCGACGCTGGACCGCCTCGTTGCTGAACTTGAGGAGCGCGTCAGGGTCCAAGGATTATGAAGACGACGGAAGCCCACCCCTTCGTGCGCCTGTTCGGCCGCTATCTGCGCGACCAGGGATTCCCCATGACCCAGCAGCGCGCATCCGTCGCCGACGTGGTGTTCGGTTCCGACGATCACCTCTCGGTGGAGGAGATCGAGGGTTGTCTGCGCGCCCGGAGCGAGCGCATCGGCAAGGCCACCATCTATCGCACGCTCGATCTGCTGGTGCGCTCCAAGCTGGTCGACGAGCACGATTTCGGGGAAGGCTTCAAGCGCTACGAGCATCGCCTCTCGCGCCAGCCGGTGCACGAGCATCTCATCTGCCTGTCTTGCGGCAAGGTCACCGAGTTCCGCTCGAGCGAGATCCTGCGACTGGAGGAGCGGGTTGCTCGCGAGCACGGCTTTCGGCCCTCCCGCCACAAGCTGGAGATCTACGGGCTGTGCGTCGACTGCCGGCGGGCGGGAGCGAGGCTCGAGGATGAAGGGTTGACCTGCCCCATCGAGCGTATCTGAGCGGGCACCGGACGATGCCGAATCTGAGGTCGCCGGGCACGGGTCGAGGCACGGTCGTCGACGAACCCGCGCCCGGATTCCTTCCACGAGCCTTGACGGGATTGAGCTGGGGGCTGCCGCGCTCATTCCTCGGCCTCGACGAAGCGGCGAGCGCCTTCGCGTCCGCGCGCGCGCTGATCCTGCCCGTTCCCTACGAGGCCACGACCTCGTGGGGCACGGGAACCCGCCACGGGCCGCGCGCCATCTTGGATGCTTCCCACTACGTCGAACTCTACGACAACGAACTGGATGCCGAACCGTGTGCGGCCGGCATCCACACGCTGCCCGCCCTGGAGCTGACCCGCGACGGACCCGCCGCCGCCCTGGCGGAGCTGGAGGAGGCTTGGGGAGCCGTGTACGATGCGGCCGAGGGTCGGTTCGTGACCATGCTGGGCGGCGAACATTCCATCTCGTCGTCGGCCATTCGCGCGGCTGCGGCGCGCCATCCGGAACGCCTCTCCGTGCTTCAGTTCGACGCCCACGCCGATCTGCGCGCCTCCCACGACGGGTCTCCCTTCTCGCACGCGTGCGCGATGACGCGGATCGTGGACCGGGCCGACATCGTCGCGGTCGGGCTGCGCGGGATCAGCCTGGAGGAGGTGGAGGCGGCGCGCCGCGAGTCCGGCGTTACGCTGATCTTCGCGGACGAGATGGAGCGCGACGAGGTCTGGATGGATCGCGCCCTTGAGGCGCTCGGGCCGCTGGTGTACCTCACCTTCGACGTCGACTACTTCGACCCCTCGCTGGTTCCGAGCACGGGGACCCCCGAGCCGGGAGGTGGTGCCTGGTACCCGACGCTGCGCTTCCTGCGCCGGGTCTTCGCCGAACGCCGGGTGGTGGCCGCCGACGTGGTGGAACTGGCCCCCATCCCGGGCCTGCGGGCTCCGGACTTTCTCGTTGCGCGACTGGTCTACAAGCTGATCGCCTACGCCACCGCGGGCCGGGCATCGTGAGCGCCTCGGCTCGCCCCCAACCCGTGGATCCGCCGGGCGCGGTTCGGCCCGCGGACCGACGCCACGCCCCGGCCGACACGACGGAGAGCGGCTTCGCGAGCGCGCCAGGGCGGACATCCACTCTGTCCTTCGGTCTGGACGTCACGCCCTACGACGTGCTGGCGAAGGCGATGGATCGCTCCGCGGGCGCGTCGCGCATCGACGACAACGGCATCCGGCTCAACTTCGATGGACCACATACCTTCGAAAGCTGGATCGCCGCCATCGAGAGCGCCCGCCGCTTCGTCCATTTCGAGAACTATGTCGTGCGCGACGACAGGACCGGCCGCACCTTCCGCGACATCCTGGTGGCCAAGGCGGAGGAGGGCGTCGAGGTACGGGTCCTCTACGACTGGGTGGGGTGCTGGGCGACGCCCGGCCGCTACTGGAAGCCGTTCCGCGAGAAGGGCGTCCAGGTGCGCGCCTTCAACCGGCCGGGCCTGCGCGATCCGTTCGGAGTGCTTCAGCGCGACCACCGCAAGCTGGTGTGCGTCGACGGCGAAGTGGCTTTCGTCGGAGGGTTCTGCATCGGTGACGAGTGGGCGGGCACCGAGGATCATGCGCCCTGGCGCGACACCGGCGCCGAACTGCGGGGCCCGGCGGCGCTGGCCGCGGCGCGCGCGTTCGGACGGCTTTGGGACGAGATCGGCGACCCCGTGCCGGCGGAACTGCTGGACGGGGTCGTCCCGGAGGCGGCGGGCCAGACCCCCGTCTGGGTCATCGAGGGCAGACCCTGGAGGGCCCGGGTCTACCGGGTCACCCAGCTGGCCGCCGCCAGCGTGCGCCGGCGACTCTGGATCACCGATCCCTACTTCATCGCGCCTCGCCCGGTCGCCGAAGCGCTGGCGGCGGCCGCCAGGGACGGCGTGGATGTGCGTATCCTGCTTCCCGCCCACAACAACTGGCCGCTCGTAGGGAGCCTGGCGCGGGGGGGCTACCGGGATCTCCTGAAGGCAGGCGTCCGACTGTTCGAGTGGCAGGGGCCGATGATTCACGCGAAGACGGCGGTCGCGGACGGGGTCTGGAGCCGCATCGGATCGAGCAATCTCAACGCGGCCAGCCTGCTCGGCAACTGGGAGATCGACATCGGTGTGCTCGACCGCAAGCTGGCCCGGCAACTGGAAGGTCTCTTCCTGGCCGACTTGGCCTCGTCGATCGAGATCGTCCTGCCCTCCGGCCGGCCCGCGCATGCGGCGCGCCAACCCGCCCGAGAGCCCGAGCAGCGCCCCATCGAGCCTCCGGAACGCCTCGTTGAGCGACTGGAGCACTGGCGCCAGTCCCCCGACCGCGGCGGCTGGCGCATCAGCGATTTGGTGCGCGCGGGCTCGACGCTGGGCGACGCCATCGCTGGTCGCCGCCTGCTGGAGCGTGAGGCGCGTACCGTGCTGGGAACGACGGCCGGCATACTCATCGGACTCGCGCTTCTGTCCGCCTTCTTCCCCCGAACCGTGGCCTGGACCTTCGCGGCCCTTCTGGGGTGGCTGGGTGTAGCGGCCGGCGCTCGTGCCTGGGCAGAAGCCAGACGCGCCCGCTCGGGCCCGGCATCCGGGGAAGCCGGGCAGCCGGACATCCGGCCGCCACCGACATCCTCAACCCGTCCTCAGCCCGGGAAAAGCAAACCGTGACCGATTCGATAGGCTTGGCGGGCGTCTTCCTGGCAGGAACGATTTCCTTCCTTTCCCCCTGCGTGCTTCCTCTCGTGCCCGGCTACCTCTCGTTCATCACGGGCATGAGCCTGGAGGACCTGCGCACCGGTGTGGACCGCCGCGCCGCCCTGTTCCATTCCCTCCTGTTCGTGTCCGGGTTCACGCTGATCTTCGTATTGATGGGCGCGTCGGCTTCATACCTGGGCCAGTTCTTCCGCGCCTACGACGTGTGGATCGCGCGAATCGGCGGAGCGATCATCATCGTCCTGGGGCTGTACCTGGCCGGCGTGCTGCGGCTGACCCCGCTGGATCGGGAACGGCGCGTGCATCTCAACGACAAACCCGTCGGTCATCTGGGAACGCTTGGGGTGGGGGCCGCCTTCGCGGCCGGATGGACGCCGTGCATCGGGCCCATGCTGGGAACGGCGCTCACCCTGGCCGCAACGGCCGAATACATGTGGGCGGGCGTGGGATACCTCTTCGTCTATTCGATGGGGCTGGCGGTGCCGTTTCTCCTGTCCACGCTCGCCGTGGATGCCTTCCTGCGCGGGTTTCAGCGTTTCCGGCACCTGCTGCCCGCGGTTCAGGTCACGGCGGGCGTTCTCCTGATCGTCGTCGGGGTGATGCTGGTCAGCGGAACGTTCACCCTTCTCAGCACGTACCTGATCCGCTTCACGCCCGACTTCATTCTGGAGATGCTCTGACTTCCGCCTCGGCTTCGATCTCCACCCGGTAGCCCTCGCCGACCAGACCCGTGCGGATGAGGGTGTTGGCGGGCAGCGCCTCCCGGAACCGGTGGCCGTGCGCGCGCGCCACCGCCTCCCAGTCGGCGGTCTCCCGGATGTAGAGCCGGGTGCGCACGACGTCGGGGAGCCCGGCGCCGAGGGAACTCAGCGCGCCCTCCACC
>JAAXGM010000009.1:51784-60495 GCA_012267435.1 Gemmatimonadota bacterium | reverse complement strand
GCTGGTTCGACTGGATGGCAAGCCGCGCCTCCTCCACGCGCGCCCGTTCCCAGTCCCCTTCCGCCACCTCCAGCACCTCGGCGGCCCGTTCTCCGCGACGGCGCAGGGAGGCGGCTTCCGCGGTGAGCCCCTTCAGTTCCTCCTGATCCGCGCGCTCCCGGCCGGTCGCGGCGGCGACGGCCTCGCGGGTCTCGCGGACGCGCTGCGCCAAGTCGTCGCTGTCCCGCGTCAGGCGGGTGTGGCGTTCGTCGCGGGTGCTCCGGTCCGCCCGGGCGGCGCGCAGGTCGTCTTCCGCGCGGGTCAGGGCCGCGCGCCGCTCATCGAGCACCTTCTCCGTCCGCTCGACGCGCGCCTCGGCCGCCTCACGCGCCTCCCGGGCCCGGGAGGCCTCCCGGGAGGCGGGGATGACGTCCTCCTCGAGGGCCGCGAGCTTGCCGCGGCGTTCGAGGAGGCCGGCGGTCCCCGCGGGGTTCCCGACGACCACCACGCCGCGCGCGTCCACCGAGGCGGGCGGGCCGGCCTTCACGGCCTCGCGCGCCCGGGTCGCGGAATGCCAATCCTTCCCGGGCGCCCCGGCTCCGCCGGTGGAGTCCAACGCCTCCGCTCGGTCCACTCCGGCCAGCAGCACCCGCACCCAGGAGGCGCCCGGGCCTTCCGGGCGGAGCTCGCCGAGCAGCGACCCCGGCGGACCCGGGTCGGCGGCCTCGTCCAGCCGGAGCAGCACTATGCCCCCGCCCTCCGTCCACTCCTCGGCGAACCATCGCCGCAGGCGCGCGGCGGCTTCGCCGTCCTCCACCAGTAACGCCTGCGCCAGATGACCAAGATACGATTCCGCGGCGACCAGCGCACCGGCCGGACCTGCCATGCACTGCGACAGCGTCCCCAGAACCAGGTGCGGATGCGCCTCGCGGGCCGCCCGCACCACGGGCTCGTAGCCGGCTCCATCCCGCTCCATGGTCTCGATAGCGGCCCGGCGGGCCTCGAGAGCGGAAGCNNNNGCCAGACGCCGGCGCAACTCGTCCAGCCGGGTGCGCGAGGCGGCGACGGACCCCTCCATGCTGGCCACCCGGCGCAGCAGTCTCCGTTCCTTGCCGCGCACCTCCGCGAGCGTCGCGCGTGCGCGCCGGAGCCGTTCTCTGGTGCTTGTCGTAACCTGCCGCGCCCGCCGCGATTCCACACCCACTTCGGCCAGTTCGGCTGCGATTAGGGCGCGCGATCTCCGCAGCTCGGTCAGTTCGCTCACCAGTTCGCCGGTGCGCCCGCGAGCCGTGTCCTGATCCTCGCCGATCTGCCCGAGCCGCCGTTCCGCGTAGACTATGCGCTCACGCGAGACGGCCAGGTCCCGTTCCCAGCGCACCAGATCCTTCTGGACGCTGTCCAGCACCAAGGCGGCGTCCGCGCGGGATCTCTCGGCTTCCAGGCTTCGCACCCGCGAGGCCTCGCGCTCGGTCTTCGCGGTCCGCAGCTCGATGAGCGTCGCTTGCTGCGTCTCCCGCTCGAGCGCGAGCAGCTCCCGAACCTTCGTCAACCGATCCTCTAAGTCCGCGAGGTCCACAGACACCACCGCCACCTCGACCGAAAGGCGTCGCTTTCTCAGATCGTCGTAGCGCTGCGCCTTCCCCTTCTGGCGCGCCAGAGAACGGACCTTGGTCGCCACCTCCGCGATCACGTCCTCCAGCCGCTCCAGGTCCAGTTCGGCCCGGGCCAGCCGCCGTCCCGCGATCCGGATCCGGTCCTTGTACTTGCCGATGCCCGCGGCTTCCTCGAACAACCCTCGGCGCTCCTCCGCCCGTTCCGAGAGGATCGCGTCGATCATCCGGCTCTCGATGATCGCGTAGGCGTTGGCGCCGAGTCCGGTGTCCCGGCAAAGCTCCTGGACATCGCGCAGGCGACAAGTGGTGCGGTTGATCGAATACTCGCTCCCCCCGTCGCGATAGACGGTGCGTCCGATCTCGACCTCGCCGAAGGGAACCGGGAGCAGGCCGTCCTCGTTGGTGACCCGGAGGATGACCGATCCACGGTTGATGGGCCGCCGATTGACCGTTCCCTGGAAGATCACCTCTTCCATGCGTGAGCCGCGCACAACCGTGGGCCGCTGCTCGCCCAGCACCCAGCGAACCGCGTCGCTGATGTTGGATTTTCCGCATCCGTTCGGGCCCACGATCGCGGTGATACCCTCGTGGAACACGATATCCGTGCGCTCGGGGAACGACTTGAACCCGTGCAGGCTCAGCGAGGCGAGCTTCATCGGGCGAAGAACCGGCTCACTCGCGCCAGTAGGTTCTCGAAGAGTTCCCTGAGCTGATCGGCTCCGGGAACGTCGGCGATCCCGGCATTGTCGATCCCCATCAGGATCATCAACGCCGCGAACAGGACGAGCACCGCGAACGCCGAGACGCTGAGGCTCCGACCTCGGCCTCGGGAGCCGGTCGCGGGGGGCTCCTTGCCGTCACGGAGCTGCGGGCGGGCGGAAGCCGGGGCTGCCGGAGCCGGCTCCGCTTCGGCCACGGAGGGTTCCTCCGACTCGGCGTCGTCATTGAATCCATCCCATAGCGAAGCTCGGCAGGTCTGCCTGCCGAGGCGGTTCCCTCTCTTCCCGGTCACCATCGTGACCGAAGCACCGCCGGGCGCGGGACCCAACAGAGCGACGGCATCCCGCAGCCCCACCTTTCCCAGCGCGGCCATGGGCTCGCCCTTGCAGGCAAGCACGATCGAAGGGGTGCCGCGCGAATGGAGGGGCGATTCGGCAACCTGATAGGTGACGACCGTGACACCGCCCTCGACCAGGGTGGCAAGGAGGCGATGCCACGCGGCCTGGCGGAGCAGGCTGCCCGGACTCGCCACGAGAGTTCCCGCCGTGGCCACCCAGAACCTCTCGTCGTTGGCGGGGCGAGCGATTCGCCTCAGGGAAGCGCCGTACTCGATGGCGTCGGTGATGCCCTCGAGATTCGCGGCGTTGAACGCCCGGTGCAGCCGAGGCTCGTCGAAACACAGGTCGACAAGCAGCACGCGTGCTCCCCGGGAGGCCCAGTTCCCCGCGATCGCCACGGTGGCGTGGGCGGCCCAATCTTCTTGGCGTGCCGCCGGGCTGGCCCGGACCGCGACGACGCGCCCCCGCTCCGAGCCGATGGGAAGGTCGAACTCCAAGAGGCCGGGAGGGATGTCTCCGGAAAAATCGAAGGGCTGCAACTGCAGCGCCGAATGGCCGCGTCCGGCTTGAGCGGGTGCGGCGGCACGGGGGGTCATGGCGGGCCGGGCTCCGCGTCTGCCGCAAGCTCGTGCCGGGGCGCATCCCCCCAGAGCGCCTCCAGCTGATAGAAGGACCGCACTTCGGGGTGAAAGACGTGGACCACGAAATCGATGTAGTCGATCAACACCCAGCGGGCTTCGCGGCCCCCCTCGGTGTGCGCGGGGCGGATACCCTCGTTGCGCAGCTCCTTGGTAACGTGGTCCGAGATCGAACGCACCTGGGTATCGGAGGTTCCGGTGGCGAGCAGAAAGTAGTCGGTGGCCGAGGAGATGCCGCGCAGGTCGAGCACGACCACGTCGCTGGCCTTGCGTTCGAGCGTCAGCTGGGCCGCCCGCCGGACCGCGGACGGAAGACGGGGATCGCCGGAGGAGGCAGCGTCGACCATGCGAAGGCGCCCGGCGGGCTCAGATCGTCCTTTCCACGTGCACGGTCACATTGACTTCCACCTCCGCGTGGAGCCTGATCGGGACTTCGAAGTCGCCAAGCATCTTGATCGGCTCGGAAAGCATGACGTGCCGCTTGTCGAGAACGAAGTCCAACCCCGAGCTGACAGCGCGGTCGGCGATGTCCGCCGCCGTAACCGAGCCGAACAGCTTGTCGGACTCGCCGGCGCGTGCCCGGAAAACGAGGTGCATGCCCTCCAGCCTGGAGGCGCGGCGGCGCGCTTCCAGGTAGTCCTTGCGAGCCCGCTCCTCCGCCCTGCGCCGCTCCCGCTCCAAGCGACGGACGTTGGCCTCGGATGCCTCGTAGGCGAGGCCGCGGGGAAGAAGGTAATTGCGGGCGTACCCGGGCTTCACATTCACGACATCGCCCGGTTCCCCGAGGCGGTCCACGGGTTCCTTGAGGATCAGTTTCACCATCCACTCCTGGTTTGTCGAAAACATGCGGGCCCGCGCCCTGGGACGCCACGCGGGCCGGTGGTTGTCGGTCAGGTCCGTCGGACCCGTGCGCGGATGTCCACCCAGGTGTCGCCCAGCCCGATCACCAGTGCCGCCGCGAAAAGGAAGGGTGCCAGCAGCAGAAAAGCGAGCGCAAGCAGGACCCATCCGAGAGGCGACACGCCGCGAGTCAGGGTGACTGCGACGCCGGCGCCTCGCAGCGCGTAGAGCACGCTGGTGAAGGCAACCAGGTTCAGTCCCGTCCGGCCCGCGGCGCCGTCGGGTTGCAGGATGAACAGCGCCGCGCCCGCGACCAGCAGCCACACCAGCTGGTCGTTGAACCGGAAGTCGCGCAGCGCACCGAGTCCCTCCCCGCTCTCCCGCACCAGGCGGACGTAGAGCCACCATGCGGCGCCCAGCGCGGCGAGAGAGGACAGTCCGAGCATGGCCGGGAACAGGTTGCTCTGCCACTCCGCCGCCTGGAACACCGTGCCGATCACGGTCCCGGGGAGCGGAGTCCCGTCCCGGAGAATGCGCAGCGCTTCCAGGGACGTGCTCACCCCGTCGCGCAACCTGGTCGCCACCATCCGGTCGATGATTTCCCAGCGCCGGGGGCTCAGCCCCAGGGCGGCCCATGCGCCGGCCCCGGAAATCGCGATCGCCAGCAGGGCGCGGGGCAGGAACTTCCGCTCCGGCCACCGCAAGGTCACGGCGGCAAAGCAGCCGCCCAGGATGATCGTCCATCCACGCTCCACGTACCACAATCCGGATCGGGTGGCGCCGGCCAGGGCGACCATCGTCCCCAGAGCACCGGCCATCACGGGCAAGATCCGCTTCGCGGGCGCACTGAATACGAGACAGGCGAACGGGATCAACACCAGGACGAGGGGGGCAAAGACGGAGAAAAGCAGGGTGGCGAAAAAGAGTGCTCCCGCTCGTCCCCAGCCCCGCAACGGGGTCCTCGCCCCGACCACGGGCGATGCTATCCCTCGTGACGGCGCACGTAGGGAAGCAGGGCCAGGTAGCGCGCCCGCTTCACCGCCCGTCCGAGCTTGCGCTGAAATCCAGCGGCCACGCGGGTGGTGCGCCGCGGGAGAAGCTTGCCCTGCTCTGTGACGAAGCGCGACAACGTGGCCACATCCTTGTAGTTCAGGATGGTGATCGGGGGGCCTTCGATGCGCCGGCGGTGACCGCGCCCTCCGGAGAACTCGGGCGGGCTCGTGCGCGACCGGGCGTCACCTTCCCGTTCCCCGTCCTTTTGCCGGTCGTCGGCATCGGCCTCTTCGCCGGACTCCTCGGAAGCGCGCGAGGCTTCTGGGGCCTCGGCCACGACGGACATGCCCGTGGATGGCTGGCCCTCGTTGATGACGATGAGGTACCGGAGCACGCCCTCGTCGAGCTTCATGATGCGCTCCAGCTCGGGCAGGTCGCCGGGGTCGCCGAGAAACTGCGTCACGACGTAGTAGCCGGAGGTCTGCTTCTGGATGGGGTAGGCGAGCCGGCGGCCACCCCAGTGGTCCACCACCCTGATTTCGGCGTCCCCGCCGGATACCAGGCCATGGAATCGCTCCAGCTTCTGCTGGATGGCGTCCTCGCCCAAGGCGGGGTGGAAAATCAAAACGAGTTCGTAGTCGCGCATGGTCTCTCCCATGGTCCGCGCGTTGACGGGCCTCGCTCCCGGGAGCGCTGTTCGCGGAAAGATTCCCTCCGGGGCCGAGGCGGGATCGGCAACGGAATATACCCTTCGGTCAGCGATTTTCCAGAGGCTGAGGTGCCCACGGGACCGACATGGCGGCGCATCGCTCGCACCCCCGGGGAGGCGTGTACTATTTCGGAGCGGGCGAGCACGGGCTCTGGAGCCCGCCCTTCCGGACCGGAGGTTCAAACCGGGGAGGTCGGCGCGCCGACGGGCTCGGCCCGCGCAAGGTCAGCTCCTCGCCGCCTCCTGCACGGCGAGGATCAGCGGCGGATAGCGGCTGAACGCCCAGCGGGCCTCCTCGACGTCGAGCCGTTCGCGGTTGGTGTGCGCGTAGTGTTCCTCCCCGGGGGCGAAACCGATGGTCGGAATGCCGAACACGCCCGACGTCCAGCCTCCGTCGGTGGCGAAGGTCCAGGGACGGCAGTGGGCGGCCGTGTTCGGATCGCCGCGGCGTCCCACCGCGCTCGCGGCCGCCACCACCACCGTGTGGTCGGGTTCCATGAGAAAGCCCGGCGTGAGCAGGTTGCGGTCGGCGGACCGGCCGGTGTAGGAGGTCTGGCGCTCCGAGGCGAGGCGGCACTCGATCGCGTAGCCGGCCGGAACATCCGGGAGCACCTCGGCGATGGCGTCCTCGACGCGCCTGATGAGGCTCGCCTCGGTGTCGGTGGGCAGGATGCGCCAGTCGAGCACCACGACGACTTCGTCCGGGATGACGTTCGGGCTCTCGGGGCGCACGCGGACGTCGGTGGCCGCGAGGCTCGCGGGCCCCAGAACGGGATCGGACTCCTGCCGCCGCGCAAGGCCGGCGACTCCGGTCAGCACGCCGGGCAGAAGATCGAGCGCGTTGCGGGCCCGGTCGGGGGCACTGGCGTGGCTGGCGAGGCCACGGATCACGACCTCGAGCTGCGCGCGCCCGCGGTGACCCAGAGCGATGTCGCCGTGCGTCGACTCGCCGATGATCACCGCCGCGGGGTTCACCAGGCCCGATCGCGCCAGGTTCTCCATGCCCCAACCACCCCGCTCCTCGTACACCACCTGCCCCACGATCACGTCGCCGGGCGCGCGGTCCGCGAGCGCGGCGGCGGCGTAGACCTGGAGCGCCATGGGCCCCTTGATGTCCATCGCCCCCCGGCCGTGCAGGTGGCCGTCCACGACATCGCCGCAGAAGGGCGGATGCTCCCACTCCTCGTGCGCCCCCTCGGCCACCACGTCAAGGTGGCAGGAGAGCATCACCGGGGGTGCGTCGCCCCTTCCCTTCACGACTCCGGCCACGCTGCCCAGCTCGTCGACCTCCACCCGGTCGAATCCCAATACGCGCATCTCCTCCCGGAGGCGGGCGGCGACTTCGCCCTCCTCTCCGCTCATCGAGGGGATGCGGATCAGATCCCCGGCGAAAGCCAGGGCGTTTTCGAAGGTCGGCTCGCGTTTCATCGGCTCACGCTCCGGGGGCAGGCGCGGGGGCTATCCGAGGAAGATTTCCAGGAGGTCTCGCATCCATGACATGGCGACTCCATCTTCCCCGTGCACTTGCACGAACCAAGGGGCCAGCACGAGCGCGACCACGCTCATCAGCTTGATGAGGATGTTGAGCGAGGGACCCGAGGTATCCTTGAAGGGATCCCCGACGGTGTCTCCCACGACGGCGGCCTTGTGGGGCTCCGAGCCCTTGCCGCCCATTGCCCCGCCCTCGATGTACTTCTTGGCGTTGTCCCAGGCGCCGCCCGCGTTGGCCATGAAGAGCGCCATGAGCACGCCGGTCACCGTCGCGCCCGCGAGCAACCCCCCGAGCGCCGCCACGCCCAGGACGTAGCCGACCACGACCGGAGACAGCACGGCGATGATCCCCGGGAGGATCATCTCGCGTAGCGCGGCGCGCGTGGAGATGTCCACGCAGCGGGCCGAATCGGGTTTGTTGCGGCCCTCCATGATGCCGGGGATCTCGCGGAACTGGCGGCGCACCTCGGCGACCATTCCGGCCGCGGCCCGTCCCACGGCGGTCATGGTGAGCGCCGCCACCAGGAAGGGCAGCGCCGCGCCCAGGAAGAGTCCGATCACGACCAGCGGATCGACGATGCTGATCCCTGTCTGCTGCAGGCCGACCTTGGTGGTGTAGGCGGAGAAGAGCGCGAGGGCGGTTAGCGCGGCGGACCCGATGGCGAAACCCTTGCCGATCGCGGCGGTGGTGTTGCCGATCGCGTCCAGCGAGTCGGTGATCCCGCGCGTTTCCTTTCCGAGGCCACTCATCTCGGAGATGCCGCCGGCGTTGTCCGCGACGGGCCCGTAGGCGTCCACGGACATGGTCACGCCCACGGTGGCCAGCATGCCGACCGCGGCGATGCCGATGCCGTACAGCCCGGCCGCCATGAACGAGACGAAGATCGCCAGGCAGATGAGCAGCACCGGGATCACGGTGGACTCCATGCCCACCGCCAGCCCGGTGATCATGTTGGTGGCGGAGCCGGTGTCGCTCGCGCTGGCGATCCGGCGCACAGGCTTGCCGGCCGTGTAGTATTCGGTGGCCAGCCCGATGAAGATCCCCACCAGAGTGCCCGCGAGGATCGCCCAGAACGGGCCCATCGGGGAGTACACGGTGTCGGCGTCGGCCAGCTGAAGATCGAGCGATCCGACGATCAGGTACATCGCCACCAGGAACAGACCCGCGGCGACGAAGGTGACGTTGCGCAGGGCGCCGGCCGGGCTGCCGCGCTCCAGGACCTTCATGGCGGCGATGCCGAGAAGCGAGGCGACCAGCCCCGCCATCACCGTGAGCATGGGCAACGCCACCGTCTCCGCGACGCTCGCGGAGGTGAGCTGGGAGGTCGCCGCGATGGCGATTGTCGCGATGATCGACCCGACGTAGGACTCGAAGATGTCGGCGCCCATG
>JAAXGM010000009.1:49020-51709 GCA_012267435.1 Gemmatimonadota bacterium | reverse complement strand
ACGCGCGCGAAGAGCGCGATCGAGCTCGCCCCCATCGCGAAGCCGGCGACGATCTCGGAGAAGCGCGGAAAGTCGCTGGTGCCGGGAATGGCGCCCGCGGCGAAGATCCAGTAGAAGATGCCGACTCCGAGCAACCCCAGCGCCGCCACCGAGAGGCCCATGACCGCGCCCCCGGCGAAGGCGATGCGGAGCGCCTTGCCCTGGCCCTCGGTGCTGGCCGCGGCCGAAGTGCGCACGTTGGCGCGCGTGGCCGCCTTCATGCCGAAGAAACCGGCGAGCACCGACGAGACGGCGCCCGCCACGTAGGCCACCCAGGTCCACCCCGGAATCGCCCACGCCAGGAGCATGGCGACCAGCACGACGAACCCCGCCAGCACCGTGTATTCGCGGCGCAGGAACGCCATGGCTCCGTCGTGGATCCGGTCGGCGAGGTCGATCATCGCGGCCGAGCCCGGATCCTGCCGTCGCAGGTAGGCGAAGACGCCGCCGGCCGCCGCGAGCCCGAGGATGCCGAACATCCAGGCCCAGTTCGCAAGGGGTACCAAGTCGTTCATCTGATCCGCTTCTGGTTGGGATTGACGGTTCGGGTCCCGCCGTGGCGCGGGCGGGTCATCGGTTGTAGGCGTTCATCACGGGCTCGATGCCCTCGTTCATCCACAGCCGGGCCGCGGCGGCCAGCTCGCGCAGCAGGGCGACCACCTCGTCCTCATCGTCCTCCGGCATCGGGGAGAGCACCCAATCCGCCAGATCCATGCGTTCGGGACGGGCGCCCACGCCGATCCGCAACCGGGGATAGTCCGGGGTTCCGAGAACAGCCGTGACCGACCGCAGGCCCTTGTGTCCACCGGCGCCGCCGCCGGGCCGGAAGCGCAGCCGCCCGACGTCGAGGTTGACGTCGTCGGCCACGACCAGAAGGTCCTCCCCGACGCGGAACTCCTCCGCAGCGAGATACGGCGCCAATGCGGCCCCGCTTCGATTCACGTAGGTGACCGGTTTCACCAGATGCACGGTGTGGTCATCGACCACGCCGTCGGCCAGCAGCGCCGCCCCCCCCCTCTCGAAGGGCCCGAGGTCCCAGTCGTACGCCACGCGGTCGATCGCCCACCAGCCGACGTTGTGGCGCGTGGCGTCATAACGGGCGCCCGGGTTCCCGAGGCCCACGATGACCTTCAACTAAAGCCCCTCGGCGACCTCTTCCTCCCCTTCCTCATCCTCCTCCACCTCGCTGGCCCGGGTCATCGCGACGTGGCACACGATGGCCTTCGGGTTGGCGAGCAGCTCGACGCCGTCCGGGAGGGCGATGTCGCCCAGCCGGAGCGATTCGCCGATGGCGAGCGCCGAGACGTCGGCCCGGATCGACTCCGGGATGTTCGCGGGTGTGCAACGCACGTGCGCCTCGTGCACGACGACATCCAGATGACCGCCGCCGCGGGTCCCCTCCGGGGTCCCGGAGAACGCGATGGGCACGTTCAGCTCCACGGCGACGCCCCGACGCAGACGCATGAAGTCGACGTGGATGATGTCCGGGCGGAACGGATGCGTCTGGATCTCGCGCACCAGCGTGCGCAACGTCTCCCCGCCCCCGATATCCAGCTGGAGAACGGTGTTGGCCACGGGTATGGACTGGAACAAGTTGACCGCGTCATGCTCGTCCAGCGAGAGCGGGATGGGGTCCATGTCCTTGCCGTACACGACCGCGGGGATACGTCCCGCGCGCCGCAGGCGGCGGGCGACGCCCTTGCCGGTCGCGTCTCTGCGGCTGGCCTGGAGGGAGGCTTCTGCTACGCTCATTTCTGGCTCTTGTCCGTATTTCGGGAAGTAGTCAGACGGGATTGGCCGCGCGCACGCTCCACGCGCTTGCCGATGCGGGATCGCCGTCACCGGCCTTCACCACGATCGGCGCCTCGCGGGCCGGCATCCTGAACAGCTGGCTCACCGAGGCGTTGGAGTGAATGTAACGGATGGCGTCGGAGAGAAGCCCGGCCACGGACAGCACCTTCAGCTTGGGGAAGCGCAGCTCCGGAGCGATGTCGATGGTGTTGGTGACCACGACTTCCTCCACCGGCGCCCCCTGAAGCCGCTCGGACGCCCTTCCCGACAGGAGGGCGTGGGTTGCACAGGCGTAGACGGCGGCCGCTCCGCGCTCCTTCAGCGCGTAGATGCCGTTGGTGAGGGTACCCGCGGTGTCGACCATGTCGTCGACGATCAGGCAGGTTCTGCCCTCCACCTCGCCCACGACGTTGACCACTTCCGCCACGTTGGCGGTGCGCCGGCGCTTGTCGATGACCGCCAGGGAAGCCCCCAGGCGGCGTGCGAAGCCGCGCGCCATCTTCGCGGATCCCGCATCCGGCGCGATGACGACCAGATCGTCCAGGTTCATGTCGCCGAAGTGCCGGGTCAGCACGGGCGCGGCGTACAAATGATCGACGGGGATGTCGAAGAATCCCTGGATCTGATGCTGATGGAAGTCGATGCCCAGCAGCCGGTCGGCCCCGGCCGCGACGATCAGATTTGCGACCAGCTTGGCGCCGATCGAGACCCGCGGCTGGTCCTTGCGGTCCTGGCGTCCGTAGCCGAAGTAGGGCACAACGGCGGTGACCCGGGCGGCCGAGGCGCGGACGGCGGCGTCGACGAGGAGCAGGAGCTCCATGATGTTGTTGGCCGGCGTCGTCGTCGGCTGGATGATGAA
>JAAXGM010000009.1:0-48902 GCA_012267435.1 Gemmatimonadota bacterium | reverse complement strand
TTGGCCCGGCCAGCCAGGAGCAATAGCGGACCGCGACGGTATTGATCGTCCATGGGGGCGTCACCGTAGGCTGGCGTTCAGAGGAGGCGTTCGACGTGACGATAGCCGTTAAGTGTAGACACGCCGGAGAGGAGCGTCAACGCGCGCCTTGCTCAACGCCAACACGCCCGCGCTACCCGACGATCTGCACGCGCCGGCGTCGTATCACGGGAGCCCAGTCGTCGACGCTGAGCTCCAGCCGAAGCTCGTAGATCCCGGGTTCCAGGTTTCTGAAATCGAGATCGACGGAGCGGAAGTGCGCACCCGGTCGCTCCGGGCTCGGCTCGCTCCACTCCAGCGTCAGGGGATCCCCTTTCCCGAGCAGCCTCAGGAATTCTCCCAGCCGGCGGAGGAACGACCGGTCGAGCGGTTCGACTCGGAGGCGATAGGCGATCCGGGCTTCACCCGTCCCGAGCCCGTAGGCCTCCCACGCGACCGCCAGCTCCCGCAGCCCGCCGAGCGCCAGGGATGGCAGCGCATGGTCCAACACGTCATCGACCGACTCGGGCATCCGATCCGGGGCTTCGATGATCAGGAAGTCGGAGAGATCGGGGATGTCATCCGGATGCGGAGCCAAGGCGAGGTCTCCCCGAAAACGCGCTCCCTGGCCGGCCCTGCGGTCGAGGGCTTCCACGCTGTACACGTAGCTGCCGAGGGGCACCGTGAGCGACAGCGTGCCGCTTTCCGACAGCACGCGCCGCGTCGGCGGGCGCATCTGCCCGGCCGTCTCCGCCCAGGGCACCAGGAACAGTCCCGCCTGAACATCGCGCCGATGCTCATTCCCTCCTTCGGAGCCGCCCGGGCTGGGCGCTGCTCTGGACGTGTCCCGCGGTTCGAATCGGAACGGCGCCACAACCAGCAGCGAGTCGCCGCGCCGGAAACGGGCGAGCACGGTGTGCATCGTTCCCAGTTCGGGGGCGTAGGACGGCGCGTACGCGCTGCGAGGCCGTTCAACCGGGTCACCCCAGACCATGCCCGGGGGCAGGCTGGCAACGCCGGTCAGCACGCCGTCCGGGGGCATGTACCGCTCGGAGTGGGGAGGATGGCGCCCGGTCACCCGCGGACGCATGCTCGATCCGCTGGTGGGTACGTATCGGGTCCAGCTGGTTTCCTGCCCGTAGCGAATGGCGAGTTCATCCAGCCCGGACGTCCACGACAGCCCGTGGGGATTGTGCGCGCGCCGTTGAATGCGACCCACGGCGTGCCGGCTCATGTGTTCGGTCCAGCGGTCGTTGCCGCGCACCAGGTAGTAGGGATCGGCGAGCGCCCAAAGCCTGCGGCGCGTCGCCTCGCGCGCTTCCGGATCAAGCTGGTCCAAGCCGGATTCATCCGTCCTCTCCAGCAGCAGGGCCAGCGAAAGCCACTCCTCGGCCTCGCGCGAATCCATCGCTTCCAGGGCCAGGCGGTAGGTACGCTCCGCGTCCTCGAAGCGCTCCAGGCGATGGAGCGCGAGACCGCGCAGCATCTCGCACAAGCCGGACTCCGGCGCGGCGCAGGCCCGGGCCACCTCGAGCGCTTCGCGCGCGCGGCCCGCCTCCACCAGGTAGAAGACGCGCTGGCCCGCGATCCAGCCGTCACCGGGCAGCAGCCGCGCGGCGCGCGCCAGGGTGTCGAGCAGCTCCTCGCGCGCCACGGTGATCTCCGCGGCCTCCGGATCGGGTTCGTGGTGATTGTCTCCGTGCCAGTAGCACATGCGGCCGACGAGTTCGTCGCACGGGGAGGAACCGGGCTCCACGGACAGGGGCAGGTGTCGCACGCGCAACCGCTCGAAGCGCCGCTGCGCCTCGCGGGCCCGGTCGTGGATCGCGGAGGAGTCGGGTCGCGCCGGCACCTCCCGCGGAGACGGATCCGCCGACAGGTTGCGATCCTCCCAGGGAGGAATCGCGGCCGCACCGGCGGACCACGCTCCCAGGGTCATCGCCAGCGCGAGCGTGGCGGGAGCGAGAACCGGATTCGCGATGAGGGCTCCTCCTTCACGGCGAGGGCGAATTGGCCCGGGTGGATTCGAACCACCACCGCCGGTTCCAAAGACCGGTGTCCTGCCATTAGACGACGGGCCACTCACGATGGCTCTCGGAATCCTACTCGTGCTCCGGTGCGGTCTCAAGAGCGAGACGGCGCGGCGGCACGACCGGAGCGGCTTGGCGCCGGCATTGGTCCGCAGAGCGATTGCGGCATCGCACGGTACACCCTACACCGGCCGAAAGGCGGGAAAGCTCGAAAGAGTGCTCGTCAGATGGACGTGTGCGTCGCCGTGAATCGGTTGGATTCGGCGCCGCGCCCGCATCGCCGATTCCTCGTCCCGGTAGGCCGCGAAGATGGTGCTGCCGCTGCCCGACATGAGCGCCATCAGGGGCGAAGTGTCCCGTAGCGACAGCATCGCTTCGCGGAGGTCGGGGCGGACGGCGAAGATGGGCGTCTGGAAGTCGTTTTGGGCCATTCCGGCCACGGTCGCCCAATCCCGGCAGCGGGCCGTCGTGAGGGGAACCGGCTTTCCGGCGGACGGCTCCTCCAACCCCCCACCCCTCCCCCGGGCGAGCAGGTTGTACGCCCAGGTCGTCCCCACTCCCTCCGGCGACCCCACCAGAAGCACGGGCCGGGGTGGTAGCGGGGGCAGCGGCGTGAGGTGGTCGCCGCGGCCGCCACCCAGTGCGAGCGGCGACGGCGACAGAAAGAAGGGGACGTCGGCACCCAAGCCGCGCGCCATCCCGGTGAGTGCGGCGACGCCCGCGGGAGGTTCGAACAGCTCGTCCAGGCAGCGCAGCGTCGCCGCCGCGTCCGAGGAGCCACCCCCCAGCCCGCCACCGACCGGAATGCGCTTCTCCAGCCGGATGGCCACCCCGCCCGGCTCGCCACGCGCCTCCAGGTACGCCCGCGCCGCGCGGTACACCAGGTTGTCGCGCGGGTCGCCCAGGTCGGTGCCGGCGACCTCCACGGCAATCCCGGCCGACGCGCGCTCCACCCGCAGGCGGTCGCACAACCCGACCGCCGCGAAGAGAGTGTCCACGTTGTGATATCCGTCGGCGCGCCGCGCGCCCACGCGCAGCACGAGGTTGACCTTGGCCGGAGCCTCGACCACGACCGCGCGCTTCACCGCGCCGGGCTCTCCGCTTCACCACCCTTCCGCGCGGGCCCGATCTCCCGGAGCGAAAACCCCATGCGCCAGAAGTACCAGAGCCCGATGGCAGTCACGGGGATGAAGGTCGTGACGTGGTACCCGGCGGCGAACGCCAGCGCCGGGTTCTCACCAAAGCCGAGGACCTCGACGAGCGCGACCCGCACTCCGGCCTCGAACGTGCCGAAGAACCCCGGCGCCGAGGGCAGCGCAACCGCCAGCGCGGTGATCCCGTTCAGGAAGAGTGCTTCCGCATATCCCGCATCGATGCCGAACGCGCGGAAACCGAGCCAGAAGGACGCCGAATGCCAGAGCCAGAAGACCAGGCTCCATGCCGCCGCGCGCGCCACCAGCATTGGACTTCGAAGCGCATCCAGTCCCTCGATGAGCCCGTCCAGAATGGAAAGTGCCCCATTCCCAGCGGTGCCCGGCATCCGGGAGGCCAGCGGACGCGCGGCGGCCCGCACCACATCCGGCCGCGCAAGTACCAGCACCACGACCAGGATGACGATTACGAGCACGGCCAGGAACCCGGCGACCGCTCCGCCCACGATTTCGCCTGCGAGTTCGGAGTCGGCACGGAACCCCGGCAGCGACAGCGAAACCACGAGCAGCGCGACAACCGTCATGCCATCGAAGAGGCGCTCGACGGCCAGGGAGGACAGGCACGCGGAGGTCCTCATCTTCTCCATGCGCGCGAGCGACCAGGCGCGGGCAAACTCGCCGGCCCGGGCGGGAAGCAGGTTGTTGACCATGAAGCCGATGGCGGTGGCGGCAAAGCGGGCCCGCAGGCCGGTCCGGGATCGGAGCGGGGTGAGCAGCACCCTCCATCTCATGGCGCGCAGCAGGTAGCCGGCGGTCGCGATGAGCACCGACGCGAGCAGCCACCACGGATGGGCGGCCGCCACCTCCGCGGCGATGGCGCCCAGATCCTCGCCGCGGAATACCCACCAAAGCAGCGGGACGCTGACGGAAAGCCCGACGAGGGGCTTCCAGAACGATGTCACGGGCAAGACATCAGAAGCCGATGGGAGGCAGCCAGCCCTCGGCGCTCATCCTCCCGGGAGCGCCCCGGATGATCTCCTTCATCTCCCGCACCGCCCGCTCGAGCCCCACCAGCACCGCGCGGGAAATGATGCTGTGGCCGATGTTGAGCTCCTCGATCTCGCCGACCGCAGCCACGGGGATGACGTTCTCGTAGGTAAGCCCGTGCCCGGCGTGCACCGCCAGTCCCGCGGCCCGCCCGGCGCGCGCCGCCGAAACCATGCGACCCAGTTGGGCGGGACGGCCGTCCATGTCCGCCAGCGCATACTCTCCCGTGTGCAGTTCCACGGCGTCGGCGCCCAGTTCGGCGCTGGCTTCGATCGCGTCCTCGTCCGGGTCGATGAAGAGCGACGTCCGGACGCCGGCGTCGGCGAGCCGGCCGAGCGCGTCCCGCATGGAGGCTCGCACCTCCGCCGAATCGAGCGCCAGTCCGCCCTCGGTGGTCACCTCCTCGCGGCGCTCGGGGACGAGCGTGGCCTGCATCGGCGCGAGTTCGCACGCCAGCTCGAGGATGTCGGGCGCGGTCGCCAGCTCCAGATTGATCCCCGTGCGCGCCGTCTTCACGAGCAACCGGACATCGCGGTCGCTGATGTGGCGGCGGTCCTCGCGCAGGTGCACCGTGATCCCGTCGGCGCCTCCCAGTTCGGCCAGTACCGCCGCGCGCACGGGATCGGGTTCATCCGTCCGGCGCGCCTGCCGGACGGTGGCCACGTGATCGATGTTGACGTAGAAGCGCATGGCGTGCCTCAACCGGCTGAAGGGACGATGCCCCCGGACCCCGCCTGAGCGGCGACCTCCAGAATCTCGATGTCCCCGCGGGCCTGGAGGCGGCCCAGGGCCGGCGCGGGAAGTCGGGCCGTGACCGTGAGGGCGGAATCGTCTCGCGTCGTCCTCACAACCTCACCCTCGCGGTACAGCGCTGCAAGCGTCCCCCCGTCGGTCACCTTGAGCACCACCTGCACGCTCCGAAGGGCTGCCCGGATGCACGTCAGCAGCACGCCGCGCAGCCGCTCGAGCGTCTCCGGCTGGTAGATCGACAGGAAGACGGAGGGAGTATGCTCGCGCCCCCGAACGCGTTCCCTCAGCACCTCTTCCTCGGCGTGGGTGATGAGGTCGGTTTTGTTGAACACGAGCACGCGGGGCGCGTCCAGAAGCTCGAGCTCCTCCAGCACCTCGTGCACGACGGCCAGCCGGCCCTCCCAGTCGGGAGCCGCGGCATCCACCACATGCAGGATCAGATCCGCTTCGCGCGCTTCCTCGAGCGTCGACCGGAAGGAGGCAATGAGATCATGCGGGAGTTTGCGGATGAAGCCCACCGTGTCCGTCAGCAGCGCCTGGTGCCCCTCTCCCACCGGCACGACGCGCGTGGCGGAATCGAGAGTGGCGAAGAGGCGGTCCTCCACCAGCAGGTCGGCGCCCGAGAGCGCCTTGAGCAGCGACGACTTGCCGGCGTTGGTGTACCCGACCAGCGCCGCCCGGAAGGAGTTCGCGCGTCCCTTGCGCTGGGTGGCGCGCGACCGGGCGACCCCCTCCAGCTTGTGCTTCAGCTCCGAAATCCGGGTGCCGATCAGGCGCCGGTCGGTCTCGAGCTGGGTCTCGCCGGGCCCCCTGAGCCCGATCCCGCCGCGGATGCGCGAGAGGTGGCTCCACATGCACTTGAGGCGCGGCAGCAGGTACTCGAGCTGCGCCAGCTCCACCTGCATGCGCGCTTCGCGGGTGCGTGCCCGGGTCGCGAAGATATCCAGGATGAGTTCGGCGCGGTCCATCACCCGGATCCCCAGGAAGTCCTCCAAGTGGCGGGCCTGGTCCGGCTTCAGCTCATCGTCGAAGATGACCAGATCGGCCTCCGTGGCCCGCGCCGTCGAGCGTAGCTCGCCAGCCTTGCCCTTGCCGATGTAGAAATGAGGATGGGGACTGCGGATACGCTGCCGCACGATCCCCACGACATCCGCGCCGGCGGTATCCGCCAGACGGGCGAGCTCCGCGAGGTGCTCGCGCGCGGTGACCGGGCGCATGCGCCCACGGGGCGCCCCGACCAGAATCGCGCGATCGGTGGCGGGGCGGTTGTCGATGAATCGATCAGGTATGGCGGTGCCTCCGTGGGTGGCGAGCCTCCCCGGGCTCGTTCCGCCCGCGCCCGCAAGCCTCGGAGCCGGGGCCGCCCATGGCAAGTTCAAGCATCCCGCCCTCGCCTACGTCCGGGAGTCCGGCGGCGGTTTCGAGCCGCGCTCTTCCCCATGCGATGAAGCCCGTGCGCGCAGGGCCCTGAAACGCTCGAGTCTCGCCGCGACATCCCGTTCGTCGCCCGCGGTCCCAGGGGCATAGAAGCGCCTGCCTTCGAGTTCGGCGGGGAGATAGCTCTGTGCGGCGACACCCTCCGGAGCATCGGGATCGTACTGGTACCCGGCACCATACCCCAGCTGTTTCATCATGTCGGTGGGCGCGTTGCGGAGATGAAGGGGCACCGGCGCGGCGGGCGTCTGCCGCGCCGCCTGTCCTGCGTCGAGCCACGCCCGATGGAGCCGATTCGACTTGGGCGCCGACGCCAGATAAACGACGACTTCGGCGAGGGCCAGCTCCCCTTCGGGCGAGCCGAGGAAGTGGAAGGCGTCCCGTCCGGCGAGCGCGAGCGTCAGCGCCCGGGGATCCGCGAGCCCGATGTCTTCGGAGGCCATGCGCACCAGTCGCCGCGCGATGTAGAGCGGGTTCTGCCCGCCCTGGAGCATGCGCGCGAGCCAGTAGAGGGCGGCGTCGGGGTCGCTGCCGCGCACCGCCTTGTGCAGCGCGGAGATGGTGTTGTAGTGCTCCTCGCCGGCCTTGTCGAAGCGCGAGAAGCGGTGCTGGGCCGCCTGTCGTGCGTGCTCCAAGGTTATGGCGCGCCCCGCACCGGCCAGATCGCCGGCCCGTTCGAGCACGCCGAGCGCGCGTCGCGCGTCCCCGTCGGCGCGTCCGGCGATCCAGTCCAGCACACCCGCGCTGGCGTCCCCCGGCACCCGCCCCAGACCCCGCTCGCCATCCTCAAGCGCGCGCCTCAGAATGTCCGTCAGCTCCTCGGTCGAGAGTGGTTCCAGAACAAACACCGGAGCTCGCGAAAGCAGCGGACGGATGACTTCGAAGCTCGGATTCTCGGTGGTCGCCCCTACCAGGAAGACCATCCCCTCCTCGACATGGGGGAGGAACGCGTCCTGCTGCGCCTTGTTGAAGCGGTGAATCTCGTCGCAGAAGAGGATCGTTCCGCGGCCGGTCGCGGCCATGCGCTCCCGGGCCTCCGCGATGATCGCGCGGACGCGCGCCACCCCCTCGGTCACAGCCGAGAATGCGACGAAGGCGGCATCGCCGCGGCGGGCCAAGAGCCGCGCCAGCGTGGTCTTGCCGCTCCCCGGGGGGCCCCAGAGAATCAGGCTCGAGAGAGCGCCCCCCTCGAGCATGAGCCTGAGCGGGCCGCCGTCTTCCAGGAGCCGGGCCTGTCCCGCGAATTCGGCGAGCGTGCGCGGGCGCATTCGGGCCGCGAGCGGGGCGGCGGCACCGGCAGGGGGTGCCCGTCCGGGATACGTGTCACGGCTGGCCGGACCCGCTCCACCGGATCCACCGGATCCGACCCCGGTGCCGGCATCGCCGAAGAGCGTGGGCTCGTTCACGCGGACCTCTCCGGGGTATCCGAAGCCTGCGCGCGGCCATCAATGTAACGCCGGGCGCGCGGCGCCAGAACCGAACGACGATTCCGCGCGGGGTCCTCCAGAACCAAGTCCAGGAGATGAGCGAGCACGGCGCCGAAACCGGGACCCGGCCGCATGCCCATCTCGATGAGATCGCGGCCGCTCAGGGCCAGATCCGCCAGCGTGAGCGGAGGATCCATCTCCAACTCCGCCCGGACCGCCTTCCAGCGGGCGAGCACGGCGTGCTCCCGGTCCCGGCCTCCCAAACCGGTCTCCAGGCGCGCGCGGGCGATCCAGATGCGGAACAGGTGGCGGCGGTCTACCCGGCGGGTCTGACGAAGCCAGCGGCGCAACGCCGGTCCGGCACCGATCCCGGGGCCGGCCGCGACCGCGCGCACCAGCGCGCTCACGCCCTCGGTGTCGGCGCGGGAATAGCGAAGGCGCTCCATCAGCGCAACCGCGCGCATCCCGGCGCGCTCCGTTGGGGGCAGTTCCTCGCCCACACCCCGTGCGGGCAGGCCGATCACGCCCAGGAGACATGTCAGACGTGCGAGCGGATATCTCGTGGAGATGATGTCCACCATCTGAAGGGCGGCGCTCCACGAGTCGAGCCGACCTTCCTCGAGCCGGTTCAGACACCGCGCCAGCTCCGGGTAGAGGATGGCGAGCGCGCCGGAAGCGGCGTACAGCGCAAGCGCGCGCGATGGATGCGCGGAGCCGAGGATCTTCATCAGCTCCTCCCGCACCCGCTCGGGCGATAGGTCCGTCAGATGCCGCCGGTGCCCGCACAGAGCGGACCACGTTTCCCGCTCGATGGCGAGGGAAAAGCGTCCGGCGAAGCGCAGCGCGCGCAGGATGCGCAGGAAGTCCTCCGCGAACCGCGTCGAGGCGTCTCCGACCGTGCGCAGGAAGCCAGCGGCAAGATCCCCGGCACCGCCGAAGGGGTCGCGCATCTCGCGGCGCAGAGGGTGCCAGGCGATGGCGTTGATCGTGAAGTCCCGCCGTGCCAGGTCCTCGTCGATGTCGTCGGCAAACTCGACCGTGGCTCTGCGCCCGAAGGTCTCCACGTCGCGCCGGAAGGTGGTGACCTCGTACATCCCCTCGCGCGTGAGGACCCCCACCGTGCCGTGCTCCACCCCGATGGGCACGACCCTCCGGAACACCGCCCGCACCTGTTCGGGCCGGGCGCGCGTGGCCAGGTCCCAGTCGTCGGCGCGCGCGGGCCGCCCCGCCAGCGCGTCCCGTACGATGCCCCCTACCGCCCACGTCTCGAAACCGGCCCGTTCGAGTTTTCGAATCACCCACCGGACCGAGTCTGGGGCGGCCGGCAGTGCCTTCCCGTCCGTCACCGCCAGGCAGCCGCGCAGCGATCCAGAATCAGGTGCAGCCGGGAGGCGACCTCGGGTTCATCGACGGCGGCCTCGCAGGCGTAGGTCAGGAACGCGTCCGCCGCGAGGAGCTGAAAGGCCGCGTGCCGATCAAGTCGCTGCGACACCTCGGCGCGGTCGAGCGCGGCGATACCGAGGTCGGCGAGGTCGGCGACCGAGAGGGCGGGATCGCCGTCGACCGCGAGCCACTCCTTCAACCCGTTCGGTACGGCCGGACGGCATGCGGCGAGCCAGTCTCCGAGCGCGGTCACCGCGGATCGCCGCGGCCGGAGAGCTCGCGGACGACCGCCTCGCCCGCCGCCAGCGCCTCGTCCAGCCGGCTGGTATCCGCGACGCCCGCCTGGGCCATGTGCGGTCGTCCACCGCCACGTCCTCCCACCACCGCCGCCACCCCCCGCACCACCTCGTCCGCCTTGATCCCCCGGCGGATGAGGGCGGCGCCGACGAAGCTGAACAGGGTCTGTTTTCCGCCGGGGAGTTCGGCGGCAACCACCGCCACCCCACTCGGCTCGGCGGCCAGGAAATCGTCGCCGTAGCTGCGCACATCGTCCGCCCGGCGCGCCCGCAGTCGCACCGCCCGGTAGGTCGCCCGGAAGGGATCACCGTCGCCGAGGGTAAGCTCGCTGGCCATCACCACGGTCTCGCGCGCACCCCCCGCCTTGCTCATCTCGTCCAGCAGCCGCTCGAGCTCCTTCTTCTCGTCGATGAGCTGGCGGGTGCGCCGCACCGCGTTCCGCACCGGCGTGCGGAGCAGGTCGGACACCTCGGCGAGCTCCGCCTCGATCCCCCGGTAGTACGCGAGCGCGCCCGGGCCCGTCACCGCCTCGATGCGGCGCACTCCCGCCGCCACCCCGGCCTCGCTCACCACCTTGAAGAGCCCCACCTCGCCGGTGTGGCGCAAGTGGGTTCCGCCGCACAGCTCGACGCTGATGCCGGGAATCGCGATCGTGCGCACGCGGTCGCCGTACTTCTCGCCGAAGAGCGCCATCGCGCCCGCCGCGATCGCCTCGTCGTAGGTCGACTCGCCCATCTCGACCGGATGGTCGCGCCACACCGCCTCGTTGACGAAGGACTCCACCCGCCCGACCTCGTCCGCCGTCATCGGCCCGGAGTGGGCGAAGTCGAAGCGGAGCCGGTCGGGCGCCACCAGCGACCCCTGCTGGGTCGCGTGCTCGCCGAGCACCGACCGGAGCGCCGCGTGCAGCAGATGGGTCGCGGTGTGGTTTCGCTCGGTATCGTGCCGGACATCCTCCGGTACCTGGGCATGCACGGGCAGCGACCCCGCGTCCAGCGGCGGCGGATCTCCCTCCAGCGGCCCGATCAGCGCCGTCCGGCCCTCCACCCGTTCGACCCGCTCGACGCGGAGTCGCCATCCGTCGCCGGTGACCGTGCCCCGATCGGTGATCTGGCCGCCGGCCTCCGCGTAGAACGGGTTCTCGCGCAGCTGCATGCCCCACTGGGCGTCCCCCTCGCGCACGGCGATGACCTCGGTGGAAACGCTGCGGCGGTCGTACCCCACAAAGGTCTGTTCGCCGTCCGGATCCAGCTGCCGCCACGCTGGCACGGCCCTCACATCCGCGCTCATGGTCGCCTGTCCGCCCGTGAAGCGCGCGGCCGCCGACAGGGGCGCGATCAGCGGCACGCGGCTCCGTTCCCGCTGCCGCTCCATCGCCTCCTCGAACCCGTCCACATCCACCGAATACCCCCGCTCGCGGGCCATCACCTCGGTGAGATCGAGCGGAAAGCCGAAGGTGTCGTACAGGCGGAAGGCGTCCTCCCCGCCGATCACGCCGCCCCGCGCCCCACCTCCCGCGGCCACCATCGCCTCGAAGCGCTCCATCCCCCCTTCGATGGTGGTCAGGAAGCGCTCCTCCTCCCCCCGCGTCACCGACAGGATGTGCTCCGCCCGCTCGACGAGCTCCGGGTAGGTCTCGCCCATGGCCGCGATGACCGCGTCCACAACCTCCACCAGGGTGGGCTCGCGGCACCCCAGCAGCCAGGCGTGCCGCACCCCCCGCCGGAGGATCCGGCGCAGCACGTAGCCACGCCCCTCATTGGATGGATAGACCCCGTCGCCGAGCAGGAATGCCACGGCGCGGCCGTGGTCGGCGAGCACGCGGTAGCTCACCCCTTCCTGCGCATCCGGATCGTACGGCCTCCCCACGACCTCGGCAGTTCGGTCCAGCAGCGGCCGGAAGAGATCGATGTGGTAGTTGGAGTCCACGCCCTGGAGCACCGTGGCCAGGCGCTCCAGCCCCGCCCCGGTATCTATGGAGGGCGCCGGCAGCGGGTGCCGAACCCCGGTCTCGTCCCGGTTGAACTGCATGAAAACCAGATTCCACAGCTCGAGGAACTCGCCCCGCTCGCCCTTCTCCTCGAACTCGTCGACCGGCAGGTCCACGCCCCGCTCCCCTTCAAGCCGCAGGTCGTAGTGCACCTCCGAACAGGGACCGCAGGGTCCCGTGTCGGCCATCTGCCAGAAGTTGTCCTTGTCGCCCAGCCGGTAGATGCGCGACCGCGCTAGTCCCGCCACTTCGTGCCACAGCTCGGCCGCCTCGTCGTCGGTGTAGTGCACCGTCGCGTACAGCCGGTCCGGATCCATGCTCAGCTCGACGGTCAGGAAGTCCCAGGCGTGGCGGATGGCCTCGCGCTTGAAGTAGTCCCCGAACGAGAAGTTGCCAAGCATCTCGAAGAAGGTGTGGTGGCGCGCGGTCCGTCCCACCTCCTCCAGATCGTTGTGCTTTCCGCCGGCGCGGAGGCACTTCTGGGAAGTGGCCGCGGTCCGGTGCGGCGCGGACTCCTCTCCCAGGAACACGCTCTTGAACTGGACCATGCCCGCGTTGGTGAACAGCAGGCTGGGATCATTGCCGGGAACCAGCGACGAGCTCGATACCACGCCGTGTCCGCGCTCTTCGAAGAAACCCAGAAAACGTCGGCGGATTTCAGCAGTTTCCATCTGCAAAGGGCCTGATGCGGGGAGGCGCCGCCGCCCGATACGGGACGCCAGCCCTTAGAATAACCGCGCCCCGCGGCCGGGCTCAATACGCCCGGCCCGCTCCTGTCATGGTCTAAGCGACCACGCGCGCCGCGCCGACCTTGCCGACCGGGCTTCGGCGCGGACGCGCCGAGGTTGTCTTCCCGGCGTTGGCGCGAGGGCCCGTGCCGGAAGAAGCGGCGCCCTTCCCGTCCTCCGGCGCGTCGTTCCCGTCCGCGCGATCCAGACCGAGCGCGACCCGGACCTTCGCCTCGATTTCGCCGGCGATGTCGTCGTTTTCCTCCAGGAACTTGCGGGAGTTGTCCTTGCCCTGCCCCAAGCGCAGGTCCCCGAAGGAGAACCAGGAACCGGAGCGGGAGACCACCCCCTTGTCCACCCCGAGGTCGATCAGCAGCGATGAGTGGCTGATGCCCAGGTCGTAGAGGATGTCGAACTCCGCCTGGCGGAAGGGCGGCGCGCACTTGTTCTTCACCACCTTGACGCGAACCCGGTTGCCCAGGAATTCCCGGCCATCCTTGATGGCCCCGATGCGCCGGATGTCCAGCCGGAGCGACGCGTAGAACTTCAGGGCCCGGCCGCCGGAGGTGGTTTCCGGACTTCCGAACATGACCCCCACCTTCTCGCGGATCTGGTTCGTGAAGATCACCGAGGCGTGCGAGCGATTCACCGCGCCGGTCAGCTTGCGCAGGGCCTGGCTCATCAGGCGCGCCTGCAGCCCGACATGCGAGTCGCCCATCTCGCCTTCGATCTCCGCGCGCGGGACCAACGCCGCCACCGAGTCGATGACGATTGCGTCGATGGCGTTGGAGCGGATCAGCACCTCGGCGATTTCCAGCGCCTGCTCGCCGGTATCGGGCTGCGCCACCAGCAGCTCGTCGATGTCGACCCCGAGCTTGCGCGCGTAGCCGATGTCCAGGGCGTGCTCCGCGTCGATGAACGCCGCGATGCCACCCGCGCGCTGCGCGTTCGCGATCACGTGCAGACAGAGGGTGGTCTTGCCGCTCGACTCCGGCCCGTAGACCTCGCTGATCCGTCCCCGCGGCACGCCGCCGATTCCGGTCGCCGCATCCAAGTTCAGCGAACCCGTGGAGATGGATTCGATCTGAATCCGGGATGAGTCCGACCCCATCTTCATGATCGCACCCTTGCCGTGGGCCCTCTCGATCTGCGTGAGAGCGGTTTTCAGCGCCTTGTCCTTCGAAGTGGTCTGGATCTTGCGAGCCATCGCTGTGTGTCTCCGTCGGGTTCACGTGAACGAGGACATGCAATCCAAGATACGAGACCCGAACAGAAAGCGAAAGGGGCTCGCGCGGAAAGAAACATAACGAGTCCTCCTAGACACTTGAATGTCTGTTCGGGACGATCTCGGGACCCCCGTTGCGGAGCCACGGCGACTGCTGTTCTCTTTTTGCCAAGGGCCGTCCCGACCGGCCCGCCCCGATTGGAAGACACTCGCTGGAGCTGCCGGGAATGACCACAGGAAAAACCCTTCTCCCGCCCATGCTCGCCTGCGTGCTCGCGGCGTCGCCGGTCGCGGCGCAGGACATTGCCGACCACGCGGACTTCACACGGATCCTCGAGGACATCGTCCAGGCGCCGCGGGTGGACTACGCCGCCCTGCGGGACCGCCGGGCGGACCTGGCCGCCTACCTCGATCAACTCGCGGGTACGGACCCGGCAACACTCGAATCCGCGTCCGACGAGGTGCGGCTGGCGTTCTGGATCAACGCCTACAACGCCTGCATGCTGGATCGGGTGTCGGCGAACTATCCGATCCGGAAGAACGCCGGTCTCGTGGGCTCGATCCGCAACGCGTTCGCCGACCGCCCCGACAACTCCGTCTGGCAGATCCGCGACGTCTTCACCGGAGCTTTCTGCGACGTGGCCGGGGCGAGGCGCTCGCTCGACGAGATCGAGCACGAGATCATCCGGCCCACGTGGGGTGAGCCGCGCATCCACTTCGCGGTCAACTGCGCCGCGGTGAGCTGCCCTCCGCTGGCGGCCGAGGCCTACGTGCCGGAGCGCCTCGACGGCCAACTCGACCGAGCCGTGCGTGGACTGGTGGCGAATCCCGAGCACTTCCTCATCGACCGCTCGGGCACCGGATCCCTCACCCTGAATCGAGTGCTCGACTGGTACGGCGGTGACTTCGGAGGACGGGACGGCCTGCTCGACTTCTTCGCCCGGTACCTGCCCGAGGAGGATGCCGAGTTTCTTCGGCGTCCGGGCATTGAAGTGCGCTTCTTCGAGTACGACTGGACGCTGAACGACCTCGATCCGTGACCGGCGCCACCCTGGGGGTGGTGATCCCGACGATCGACGAAGCGGGTCATCTGCCCCAACTGCTGGCGGACCTTGCGGAACTTCAGCTTCCGCTTCGCGTCGTCGTTTCCGACGGCGGTTCGGCCGACGACACCCTCGACTTGGCCCGCGCCGGAGGCGCCGTGTGCGTCTCCGGGCCCCGGGGGCGAGCCGCCCAGATGAACGCGGGGGCGCGGGCGCTCGACACCCCCTGGCTCCTCTTCCTGCACGCCGACTCCCGGCTCCCGTCAGCCTCCCGCTCCGCACTCGTCTCCGCGCTCCAATCCCACAACGGTCCGGCGGCGGCGTATTTCCCGTTCCGCCTGCGCGGGCGTGGCTGGTTTTGGCGCCTGATCGAGACCGGGCAGCGCCTGCGCGAGCGCCTGACCGGCCTCGTGTACGGCGACCAGGGCCTGCTGGTGCGGCGCGAGGCCTTCGAAGCGGTCGGCGGCTACCCCGAACTGCCCCTCATGGAAGATGTGGAGATGGTTCGCCGACTACGTCGCTCGGGCAGGATCGCGCGCCTGCCCGGACCTCTGCCGACCAGCCCCAGAACCTACCAGCGCCTTGGAAGATGGAAGGTCTGGCTGCGCAACGGGGCGGCCATCGCCCTGTATCTGGCCGGAGTCGCTCCCGAGCGTCTCGCGCGTTGGTATCCCGAGCGATTCCCGGCAACTCGGAACGGGCGCAACCGGTGACGCGCGACGTGGAGCGCACCCTGATCGTCTTCGCGAAAACGCCCCGTCCGGGGCGCGTCAAGACGCGACTGGCCGCCGCCATCGGGGACGTCGAGGCCGCATCCCTGTACGGCGTCATGGGGCGCCGGGTGCTGGACGGCGTTCGCGGCGGGCGCTATCGCCTGGTCGTCTACATCGATCCCGCGAACGAAGTGGCCGCGGCGCGTGACTGGCTGGGGGCGGCGGGCGTCGATTTCAGACCCCAGGAAGAGGGCGACCTGGGCGAGCGCCTGGCCAACGCCTTCCGGCGCGAGTTCCGGCGGGCGCGGCGTGTGTGCGCGATCGGCACCGATGCTCCCGCGGTGGACCGACCCGTCGTCGAGCGGGCCTTCGCCGAACTCTCGACGAACGACCTCGTGCTGGGTCCGGCGCTGGACGGTGGATACTACCTGATCGGCGCGACCGGCTACTGGCCCGACCTCTTCCGCGACGTACCCTGGAGCACGGAGGACGTCATGACCGCGACCCTGGCTCGGGCTCGTGCCCTGAAGCTCCGCACGGCCACTCTCGAACCCCTGCCGGACATCGACACCGTCGAAGACCTGGAACGGGCGGACGCTCCGCCGTGGTGACGCTCAAAAGGAATCCCCCGGGATCCGCCGCGACGAAGCCCGCCCCGGCGCTGGCGGCCGGGGCGGGCTTCGTCGAACTTGCGCGAAACGCAGGTACGGGTCAGCCGCGCACTCGCGCCGGCAGTTCGTACGGCTGCCAGCTTCCCGGGGTCACGGGCACGTAGATCATCGGAATCGGGTCCTCGCCCGCGGCGGCGGACTCCGCGAAGAGCGGGACGCCCATCCACTCGCCGACCCGGGTGATCGTGGTGCAGTTCGGGCTGATCTGTTCGCCCACCTTCTCGTACGGGTAGTCCCCGTGCTCGATCTCGCTGTCGTTGTTGAACCACTCGGCGTCCGCCGCGTATACGCCGCCCAGCGCATCCACGGCAATCACTTCCGCGCCTTCGGGCGTGGCCATCACCGTGCCGTTCTCACCTGTCGCGAGGCACAGGGTCCGCTCCATGCTGAGCTCGATCGGGATCTCGGTGGTGCGCTCGATGACGACCGTATCCGGCGGCGGCGCCGGAAGCTGAATCGGCTCTGGACGCGGCATCAGCTCGGGGCTGCACAGCAGGCCGCCGCCGCCGGGACAGAGCGCCAGCGAAGCCATCACCCCGAAGCGGGAGCTGCGGTATACGGTGGAGTTCTCGACGTGCTGAATCCCGAGCACATAGGCACCGGCGCGAATCCCGCCGACATCCAGTTGCAGCCCGGTGTTGAAGTCCCATCCGTCGTATTCCCCCATGAGGTTCAGGAGGACCCCCTGGGAAAGCTGGACGTGCAGCGCGGTGGCCGCGAGCCAGCCGCGCGAGTAACGCCTGCCGTACCAGCCGAGATCGCTTCCGCTCCCGCCGAACATCCCCATTCCGTACCCCAGCCCGAAGGTCAGGTCGTGCTCCGGAAGGGCGTCGCTGTCCAGGCCGGCGAGCTGGAAGGTCGCCATCGCGTAGGGAGACAGCGAGGTCGCCATGTCGTCGACCAAGCCTCCCTCGTATTCGCCGTAGAACCGGATGTCGGGAAATCCGAGGCGGGGGGGAATGTAATCGTGCCCTTCTCCGGAGAAGGAAGGTCCGCTCACGAAGCGCGTGCCCACCGCCAGCCCGAACCCGGACGACTCGGGCTTCACCAGCGCCACCCGGCCGAATGCGCCGATCATGTTCCCACCGTTCTCGGCATCGGCGAAATTCTGGAAGGAGGCGCCGAGTTCGACGCGGTCGAAGAGGCCGATCGCGACCGACGCGTCCTGCAGCCACTGACTCCACTCGCCCGAGAGACGACCCTTTTCGATCCCTCTCCGGGAAATGAAGACGCGCTCGTCCACGCTGATCCCGAACCCCGAATAGGTGCCCGTGATCGCGAGATGCGGAAGCGTGGAAGCGGCCGGGACGTTGAAGAATCCGGAACCGTACCGCAGCGTGCTGCCCATCTTGGTGTTCTGAGCGTGGAGCGGCTGAACCTGAGCGGCCCCGGCCAGCGCCACGAGGAACAGGGCGATCCATCGCCCCCGATTGTCGCGTCCTCTCATCCTGTCACTCCTTGGGTTTGTCCATGCGGCCCGGGCCCGTGCCAGACCCTCATCCGATCACACTCGGGCGCAACCGTCGAGTCGAAAAATAATAGGCTTTAGCCAGTTCCGAAATCCAGCCAGCGTGACGCGGTTCATGCGTCGCGATCTTCGGTTCCTCCGCCCTCCAGTCCGCGCATCCGCCGACCGATGGAGAGCATCCAGCCCACAAGCAGCAGCCACGCCAGCGAATAGGCGATGAAGACGTACCAGTACGGCCGCAGCGACTGCTGTGCAAACGCCTCGGTTCCCACTTGGGCGACCGTCGGCACCGCAGACGCCAGCGACCCCGCCAGAGCGGAAAGGAGGAGGACGCCGGGTCGGGAACGAAGTATGCGCATGGTCGGTTTTCCTTAGGCTGCCCGAGGCTGTTCGCGCGTTTCGAGGGCGCGCTGGTGGCGAAGATGCTCGAGGCCGTATCTGAAGAATAGGACGGAGAAGAAGATAAGGGTGAAGGCCAGCAGTCCGATCATGAGGGTGATCAGCATGTCCGCATCCAGCGTCGGTCCCTCCTCGACATTGAGCACCACCGGCTGGGGATGGAGTGAGGGAAACCACAGCACGCTCACGTGGACGAGCGGAATCAGCAGCGCTCCCAGCACGCCGGTCACCGCCGCCATGCGCTTGCCCGCCTGCCGATCCTCCGCCGAGGCGCGCACGAGGAAGTAGCCGACGAAGACGAACCACATGAGCAGCGTCAGGGTCAGGCGCGGCTCCCAGGTCCAGGGCGTCCCCCAGGCGTACGCCGCCCAGAGCGGTCCCGAGGTGAGCATGATCGCCCCGAAGACCAGCCCGCCTTCCGCCGCGGACTGCGCCGCCCAGTCCAGCCGCTCGTCGCGCAGCCAGAGGTATGCGGCCCCGCACAGCGCCGTGATGCCGAAGGCGAGGAAGGTCACCCAGGCGGAGGGGACGTGCACGTAGAAGATCCGCTGCACGATCCCCATTGTGCGCTCCGTCCCCACCCAGAAGAAGACCAGCCAGTGAAGAACCACCACTCCGGCGACGCCCAGAACCCCCAGAACCATCGCCATCCATCGGATGCGCGCGAGTGACATCATTCCTCCACCACGTATCGAAACAGGATCGTTCCCGCCGTCAGCGCCACCACCGTGAAGGCCGCCAGCAGATAGAGGCCGCCCTCGACCTCCCGCACGGGACGCGAAGCGAAGATGCGTCCCGTGGCCGTGACACCGAAGATGACCACGGGAACCAGGAGTGGAAAGATCAGGATGGGAAGAAGGGTCTGTCCCATGTTCGTCTGCGCCGATATGGCGCTGAACAGCGTGGTGACGGCCACGAATCCGAGCGTCGCCACGCCCAGCACGGCGGCCAGCAGGAGAGGGGCGTTTCCGTAGTTGAACCCGAAGAACAGCCAGTAAGCCGCGAGCGCGACGACCTCGATCGCGGTCACCAGGACGAAATTGGAGACCACTTTCGCCAGGTATATGCCATCGAGCGGGACCGGGCTGGTGAGCAGGCCTTGGATCGCCCCCCCCTCCCGCTCCATTTCGAAGGTCCGGCCCATGCCCAGCATGCCTCCGAACAGAATCGTCATCCAGAGCAGGCCGGCGGCCAGCTGCTGCATCCGCACCAGCCCCTGATCGATCGCGAAATGAAGGAGGATGGCGATCAGGACGGTCAGCCCGCCCATCGCCGCCAGCCTCTCCCCCGTGCGCAGCTCCAGCAGGAGGTCCTTGCGCACGATCGCCGCCACCTGCCGCAGGTAGACGGTCATGCCTTCCCCTCCACCGCGCGACGATAGGATCGCTCCAGGCCAACGGCATCCAAGTCGGCCCGCTTGGCCTCGAACACGAACTTGCCGCGGACCTGGATCGCCACGCGATCGGCCAGCTCGAGCCCCCTACCAAGATTGTGCGTGACCATGACCACCGTGCGGCCTCCGTCCCTCAGTGCCGAGAGCAGCTCCTGGAGCAGCGCGCCGGCGTAGGCGTCGAGACCGGTGTAGGGCTCGTCGAGCAGGACGATCTCGGGATCGTGGAGCAGCGCGCGCGCCAGCGCCAGCCGCTGCACCGTGCCCCGGGACAGCGTGTCCACCGGGCTTTCGGCGTAGCGTTCGAGGCCGACGTCGGCCAAGCGGTCCGGCACCCGCGAGCCCAGGTCTTCGAGGCCGTGCAGACCGCCGTAAAACAAGAGATTCTCGCGCGCCGTGAGGCGGCCGTACAGAAAGCTCAGGTGGGACAGAATACCGATCCGGGCGCGCGCCGCCCGGTCCCCGATGGTGAGGGGAACCCCGGACACCCGGACCTCCCCGGACGTCGGGCGGAGCCCTCCGGCGAGCAGCCGCAGGAGGGAGGTCTTGCCCGCTCCGTTGGGGCCGAATACCGAGAGAAACTCACCGGCCCCGAGGCGGAACGAGACGTGATCCACGGCGCGCACCGGCCCGTAGTCCCGCACCAGCGACGCGGCCTCAAGGACGGGGAAGCCGGCACGGGGGGCGGCGGCGGCGGCGGGCATCAGCTCATCAACCCCGCGCGGCCGGCGCGGCCTCCTTCCCGCGCGCCGACTCCAAGCGTCCGCCGCAGGCCGCGCAGAAGAGCGCCACCTCCAGGTTGGCGCTGCCGCAGCGGTCGCACACCGTCCCCGCTCGCAGGGCGGCCCGATACGCCGCGATTTCCCGTTCGAGGTCGTCCGCCAAGGTGTCCCGCGCCGGCGGAGAGCCCCTCGTCCGCTCCCGGCCTCGCCGCACCTCCCGCAACGCATCCAGTGCCTCGCGGGCCAACTCGTCGCGCAATCGGCGGTAGTCGCGTTCGTCGATCTTTCCGGTCGCGAAGTCGTACTCGACGTCGCGCAGCGCCACCAGGCTCAGGTGCCTGCGCGCCTCCGCCTCGGTGAACTCCTCGTCCAGGCTCGCGAGAGGCGCCCTCTCCCCGCTGAACACGGGCTGCACGACGTAGAGGACCACCGCGGCCGCGACCAGAACTGCCCCCAGGAGGATCATCATGCGCTACGCGGCGGCGGAGCCAGCGGCGGGAACCGGACGGAACGCCAGTCCGGGTCAGACCTTCGCGAGCCGGGCGCTCGCGGGCGTGGCCTGGACCTTGCGCCGGGCCGGTCCGCCCGCGCCGGGCCAGAGGGCGATCAGGGACCCGAGGGTAATGACCAGTCCGCCGTACCAGATCCACCCCACCAAGGGACGGACCAGCACCTGGAAGACGGCGCCCTGGGCCGAAGACTCGTTCAGGACGGCACCCTCGAAGTCCTCAACCCCGGCGAGGATGACGTACACGTCCTCGAGTGGCGTCGAGCGGATTCCAACCTCCCGGATCGGCTGGTCCGCGGTTGAGTAGATGCGCTGCTCGGCTGTGATGGCGCCGAGCCGGCGGCCGTCCCGGGACACATCCATGAGCGCCACCCACTGCCACATGTTGGGCGTGCGCGACGACGAAAGGCCCTGGTAGGTCAGCACGTACTCGTGGCCGTAGGGGGAGGCCGCCCGGATCTGGTCGCCGGGCTCGACGCTCTGGTCGGTCTCGGTGTGGAACGAGGCTCCCGCGAACCCGGCGAACATGAGCACGATGCCCACGTGCACGATGTAGCCGCCCCAGCGCCGGCGGTTGCGCGCGATCAGGTGCAGGAAGGCCCTGCCCAACCCCTCGCCTTCAATTCGTGCCCGCGCCCGGGTACCCTTCCAGAACTCGGTCGCCAGGATGGTGAGCACGAAACCGCAGATCGCGAAGGTGGCGAGGGCGTAGAACCCGCGCATGCCGGCGATCATGAGCCCGGCCACGACCGCTGCCGCCATCAGCAGCGGCGACACGAAGTTGCGCTCGAGGTTGCGGCGCGTCGCCTTCCGCCAGGCAATGACCGGCCCGATCCCGGTCAGCGCCAGCAGCACCAGCCCGATCGGGATGTTCACGCGGTTGAAGAACGCCGGCCCCACGGCCACCTTGGTCCCCGCGACACCCTCGGAGATCAGCGGAAAGAGCGTTCCCCAGAGCACCGCGAACGCCGACCCCAGCAGGATCAAGTTGTTCATCAGGAACGCGGATTCGCGCGACAGGAACGACTCGATGGTGCGTTCCGCGCGCAGATCGTCCTTGCGCCACAGGATGAGGAGCAGGCACGCCATCGTGGCGACGCCCAGAAAGCCGAGGAAGATGTAGGCGATGCGCGTGTTCTGGGCGAAGGAGTGAACCGACTCGATGAGCCCGGAACGCGTCAGGAAGGTCGCGAAGATGGTGAGCAGGAAGGTCAGCGAAACCAGCGACAGGTTCCACATCTTCAGCATTCCCCGGTGCTCCTGGATCATGACGGAGTGGAGAAATGCCGTCGCCGTGAGCCAGGGAAGCAGGGATGCGTTCTCGACCGGATCCCAGAACCAGTATCCGCCCCAGCCCAGCTCCTCGTAGGCCCAGCGCATGCCGAAGATGATGCCGTTGGTCAGGAAGAACCAGCTCAGCAGGGTCCAGCGGCGGGTCACCACCAGCCAGCGCGAGTCGGTCTTGCCGGTGATCAGGGCGGCGACGCCGAAGGCGAAGGGAACCGAGAAGGAGGTGAACCCCAGGTAGAGCGTGGGGGGATGGATGGTCATCCAGTAGTTCTGGAGCTGCGGGTTCAGCCCCTGCCCGTTCGCGGGCGTGAACGGCAGTCTCTCGAACGGGTTCACGTCGGCGAAAAGGAGCACGCCGAGGAAGAACGCCGTGATCGTGAGCAGGACGCCCACCACCGAGGGCATGAACTCGCGGTTCCTGCGGCGGTTCTGGAAGACGGCGATGCTCGAGAAGAGAGCGAGCAGCAGCACCCAGAAGACCAGCGATCCCCGCTGGCCGGCCCAGAGCCCGGTCACCTTGAAGTATGTTTCCAGCTCCCGGCTCGAGTACCCCCACACGTACCGGTACTCGTAGTGCTCTCCGACAAACGCCAGGATGATGCCCAGCGAGGTGAGGCAGAGCAGGAAGAAGACGGCGTAGACGGACCGTTCGGCCGAGAGGACCAGGTCGCCGCGCTTCCGGTGCCCGCCCACGAAGGCGAGCACGATGCCCCAGATCGAGACCGGCAGAGCCACCCAGAGGGCGAACTCCCCGAGGAGGATCATCCGGCCATCTCGTCCGGCATGGCCTCGTAGCGGCTGCCGCACTTGGTCAGCACGGTCGTGGCTTCGAAGACCCCGTCGCGCCGGAAACGTCCTTCGACGACGACTTCGGTCTCGTCGCTGAAGGTGTCCGGGAGGATGTCACGATACTCCACCCGGAAGCTGGCGTCCTCGCGCTCCAAGTCCATCACCGAGAAGTAGTGCTCGAATGCGCCCTCGGCCTGGTAGCTCCCCTTCACCACCCGGCCGCTGACCTTCACGCCGATGTCGTGGAAGGTGTCGTCCTCCGCTGCCTTCGCCATGAGTTCGACCGGGGTCAGGTAGTAGACCATCGCCTTGTCGACACCCGTCCAGATGAGGAACGTCACGACCATCGCGACGCCGACCAGACCGATGTAGAAGCGGCTGTTCTTCATTCGCTGCGCCCCTTGTGTCCCGTTTGTCCCGCACCCGGCCCGACGGCCTCGGGTACGGTCTTCCCAGCGTTCACAATATATAGGATGGAGGCGCGGTTTCTCAAACCTGGCCGGGCGGCTCTCCCTCGCGGGCCCAACTGCGCGCGGCCGCGACCGCCCTCTCCCAACCGGCGATGAGCGCATCGCGTTCCTCGGAGCGCATCGTGGGCGAGTGGATTTCGGGATTTCCGGCGGAGGCCGTAAACGCCTCGCCGTCCGGCCAGACGCCGGCCGCGATCCCCGCCAGGCCGGCGGCTCCGAGCGCGGTGGTCTCCACCCGCGGCGCACGGCGCACGGGCACGTCCAGCACGTCCGCCTGGAACTGCATCAGCCACCGGTTGCGCGCCGCCCCGCCGTCGGCGCGCAGCTCCCGGGTGGTCAGCCCGGCGTCCTCCTCCATGGCGCGGATGACGTCCGCCGTGCCGTACGCCATCGACTCGAGTGCCGCGCGCGCCAGATGCGATGCGGTGGTCCCGCGCGTGATTCCCACCACCGTGCCGCGCGCCTCGGGGATCCAGTGCGGCGCCCCCAGCCCCGCGAACGCGGGCACGAAGTAGACTCCGGCGTTGTCCGCCACCTCGCGGGCGCGCTCCTCCGACTCGGCGGCGTGGTCGAGGATGCCCAGGCCGTCGCGCAGCCACTGCACGGATGCGCCCGCCGAGAAGATCGAGCCCTCCAGGGCGTACGCCGGGCCACCGCGCGCGTCGCAGGCCAGCGTGGTGAGAAGCCCGTTCTCCGAGGTCACCACCTCCTGGCCCGTATGCAGGAGCAGGAACGCCCCGGTGCCGTACGTCACCTTGGCCTGGCCGGCCCGGATGCAGCCCTGTCCGAAGAGAGCGGCCTGCTGGTCCCCGACCACGCCCGCAACCGCAACTTCCGTCCCCAGGTGCTCGCCGCGCGCGATCCCGAAGCCGCCGGAGCTGGAGCGCACCTCGGGCAGGATCCCCGCCGGGACTTCGAACAGGTCGGCGAGCGACGGATCCCAGGCCCGGCGGTGCAGGTCGTAGAGGAGGGTGCGCGAGGCATTGGTGTGGTCGGTGGCGTGCACCGCCCCGCCCGTCAGGCGCGCCACCAGCCAGGCGTCGATGGTGCCCGCGGCCAGATCGCCGGCCTCCGCCGCCGCCCGCAGCTCCGGGCGCTCGCGGAAGAGCCAAGTCAGCTTGGTTCCCGAGAAGTAGGGATCCAGAACCAGCCCCGTCCGCCGGCGCACCCAGGACTCGTGGCCGCCGCGGCGCAACTCCGTGCAGATCGACGCGGTGCGGCGGTCCTGCCAGACGATGGCCCGACACACCGGCTCGAGCGAGGCACGGTCCCAGAGCACCACGGTCTCTCGCTGGTTCGCGATGCCGATGGCCTCCAGGCGCGCCGCCCCTCCGGCGTCGTCCAGCGCGCCGCGCGCGACCCGCCGGGTCACCCGCCAGATCTCCTCCGCGTCATGCTCGACCCAGCCCGGCCGTGGGAAGTGCTGGGTGAACTCCGAGTAGCCGCGCCCCAAGATGCGTCCGTCGCTCCCCACCACCAGGGCGGTCGTGCCGGTCGTGCCCTGGTCGAGGGCCAGAACCGCCGGTCGTTCGCTCACAACCGCGCTCCGGTTCCCGGTATCACTTCTCCCGCGGACGCCGTTGCCCAGCCACCGAACCCATACGGGACGCCTGCGGCGCCCAGCAGGCCCACGAGCAGCGGCACGGGCAGCCCCACCACCGTGAAGTAGTCGCCCTCCAGCGACTCCACCAGCACCGCGCCGGCGCCCTGTATGGCATAGGCCCCCGCCTTGTCCATCGGTTCCCCGGTGGCCACGTAGGCCCGAGCCTCCCTCTCGCCGAAGGATCGCAGCCACACCGTGGTTCGGGAGACGCCGGCGCGCACGCACCCGTCGGGCTCCGCCAGCGCCAGCGCGCTGACCACCTCGTGGGCCCGGCCCGCCAAGCTCATGAGCATCGCGACCGCGTCATCGACGCCCCGGGGCTTGCCCAGGATGGTCCCGTCCCGCACCACCACCGTGTCGCCACCCAGCACCAGCCGGCCCGACCGGCGCCCCGCCACGGCGCGCGCCTTCTCCTCGGCTAGGCGTCGGGTATGCGAGACCGGGCCCTCTCCGGGCAGGACCTCCTCCACGATGTCCGCGGGGTCGACCTCGAACGGAATCGCCAGCATGGTGAGCAGATCCGCGCGCCTGGGCGACCGGGACGCGAGAACGAGGCCAGGGCCCCGCCCATCCGACGGCCCGCCGGTCATCGTTCCAACACCAGGGTCACGGGGCCATCGTTTACGAGTTCCACATCCATCATGGCGCCGAACACGCCAGTCTCGACCCGACCCGGAGCCTTCTCCCGCAAGAGCGCAACGAAGTTCTCGTAGAGGGGCACCGCCACATCGGGCCCCGCCGCCCGCACGAAGCTCGGCCGGCGTCCCTTGCGGGTATCGCCGTACAGCGTGAACTGGCTCACGACCAGAACATCGCCGGAGACATCCCGGAGCGACAGGTTCATCCTGCCCCGCGGATCGTTGAAGACGCGCAGCCCCAGCACCTTGTTCGCCATCCACTCGAGCGCGTCCACGCGGTCCTCTCGGGTAAACCCGACGAGCAGCAGGAGTCCGCCGTCGATGCGCCCCACCACCGAACCGTCGACGGTCACCGAGGCGCGCGCCACGCGCTGGAGGACGATCCTCATCTCGCGCCTCTCGCGCCGTCCGCGCCAGCGGGCGTGACCTCCCGTTCCCGCGCCCGCACCATCACTCGACCGTGACCGACTTGGCCAAGTTGCGGGGCTGGTCCACGTCACAGCCCCGGAGGACGGCGATGTGGTAGGCGAGCAGCTGAAGCGGCACCGTGGTGAGCACGGGGCGCAGGAAGGGCAGCGTGTCCGGGACGCGGATGACGTGATCCACCTTGTCCTCGAGTTCCGAGTTGCCTTCGCTGACGACGGCGATCACGCGCGCGTTCCTCGCCTTCACCTCCTCGATGTTGGACACGACCTTCGGATAGACGGGGTCGCTCGGTGCGAGGATCACGACCGGCATGGCCTCGTCGATCAGCGCGATCGGCCCGTGCTTCATCTCCGCCGCGGGATAGCCTTCGGCGTGGATGTAGCTCACTTCCTTGAGCTTGAGCGCCCCCTCCAGCGCCACCGGAAACTGGTGGCCGCGGCCCAGGTAGAGGAAGTTGGGCGCGTCCTGGTAGGTGCGCGCCAGTTCCAGAATGGAATCGTTCAGCTTCAGGACCTCCTCCACCTGTCCCGGGAGGGCCCGCATGGCCTGGACGATGCGACGCCCGCCCAGCAGCGAGACCTGTCGGCGCCGTCCCATCCAGAGGGCGAACAGGGCGAGCACCATGAGCTGGCTGGTGAAGGCCTTGGTGGACGCCACCCCGATCTCGGGCCCCGCGTGCAGGTGACAGCCGAACGCGGTTTCGCGCGCGATGGACGAGCCCACCACGTTGACGATGCCCATGGTGCGCGCTCCCCTGCGGCGCGCTTCCCGCAACGCGGCCAGCGTGTCGGCCGTCTCTCCGGACTGGCTGATCGCGACCACCAGCGTGCGCTCGTCCAGAACAGGGTTCTTGTAGCGGAACTCGGACGCGTACTCCACTTCGACCGGTATGCGCGCGAGATCCTCGAGCATGTACTCGCCGATCAGCGCGGCGTGCCAGCTGGTCCCGCACGCCGTCATGACCACGCGATCCAGCGAGAGCAGTTCCTCCCGGTGCCGCTCGATCCCGCCCAGGCGAGCCATTCCGTCGGCCTCCAGCAGCCGCCCCCGAAGCACGTCGCGCAGACTGCTCGGCTGCTCGAAGATCTCCTTCAGCATGAAGTGCTCGAAGCCGCCGCGCTCGATCGCGGACAGGTCCCAGGTCACCTGATGCACCGAGCGGCGCACCGTGCCCCGCCCCATGTGGTAGACCCGGTAGCCGGTGCGCTCGAGCTTTGCGTAGTCGCCGTCCGCGAGGTAGACGACGTCGCGCGTCTGGGCCACGACGGCGGCCGCGTCGGAGCCCACCAGGTATTGGCCCGACGTCCCCACCCCGAGCAGGAGCGGGCTTCCCTGGCGCGCCGCGACCAGCTTGTCCGGCTCGTGCGCGGAGACCGCCGCGATGCCATAGGTCCCCTCGACGCGTTCCAGCGCGAGCGCGAGGGCTTCCTCCAGCGGAGACCCCTCCTTGAGGAAGAAATCGACCAGGTGCACGACCACTTCGGTGTCGGTATCGCTCCGGAACCGGTATCCGCGCGCCTCGAGCCGTCGCCTGAGTGGGGCTGCGTTCTCGATGATGCCGTTGTGCACCAGAGCCACGCCGCCATCCTGACTGACATGGGGATGGGCATTGCGCTCGGTCGGGGCCCCGTGGGTGGCCCAGCGCGTGTGGGCGATGCCGCAACCGCCCTCGGGAGAGTCGCGGCCGATGGCCGCCTCCACCTGCCCCAGCTTGCCCGCCCGCTTCACCACGCTCAGCCGGGCGTCGCCGTTGACCACCGCGAGACCGGCCGAGTCGTATCCGCGGTACTCCAGGCGGCGGAGGCCTTCGAGCAGCACGGGGGTCGCATCACCTGGACCCACGTATCCGACTATTCCACACATTCCTTTCTTCGATGACGATGTCGTTCGGGCACCCCTGCGGCGGTCCCGCCGGCGGAGGCGCTACCCGGAAGCTACCGCGCCCGCGTCCTGGGGGGAACGCGCCAGCCGGGCCAGCTCGCCACGCGCCTCCTCCACGAGCGCCCGCGCCCGCGGCCCGGCCGGCGCTTCCGCAATCAGCCGAACCACCGGCTCCGTGCCGGAGGGTCGCACGTGCAGCCACTCGCGGCGCTCGGGCCAGGTGAGCCGCAGTCCGTCGGTGCGGTCCCGGTCGGCGCCGGGCCAGCGTTGCCGGAGGCGGGCGTACGCGGCCTCCAGGGCCTCCCTCGGGAACGCGACTTTTTCCTTCACGATGCGGTAGTCCGGATAGCGGGCGATGGCCGCCGTCAGCGAGAGTCCTTCGTCGAGTAGATGCTGAAGCACGAGCGCGGCGCCCACCAGCGCGTCGCGGGTGTGGTGCAGCGCCGGCACGATCACCCCGCCGTTCCCTTCCCCACCGACCAAGGCATCCTCCGCCCGCATGCGGCGCACCACGTTGATCTCTCCCACCGGCGCACGCAATGTCCTCGCCCCGTTGGCGGCCGCGGCGTCCTCGACCACCTGGCTGGTGGACAGGTTGGTCACCACGAGGCCCGGAAGCCGCCGGGTCACCGCCGCCGCCGCGAGGGCGAGGGTGAAGTCCTCGCCGGCCGGATCACCGGTCTCATCCACCAGCGACAGGCGGTCGACATCGGGATCCACCGCCATCCCCAGGTCGGCCCCACTCTCCCGCACCAGCGCGCCAAGAGCCCCCAGGTTCGCGGCCGTCGGCTCGGGATCGCGCGGAAAACGCCCATCCATGTCCAACCCGATGGCGTGCACGCGGCATCCCAGACGCTCCAGCAGCTCGGGCATGACCGCGCCGCCCGCCCCGCGAACGCAGTCGAGCGCCACGGAGAAACCGCGCACACGCAGCGCGGAGACATCCAGGAACGGAAGCGCCAGCACCGCCCGCAGGTGTCGCCGGGCCGCACCCTCGTCCCGCGTGACCTCTCCGACCCGATCCCACGACGCGCGCGGAATCTCCTCCGCGAGTAGCCGACGGAAGCCGGCCATCCCCGATGCGTCCAGAAACATTCCTTCCGCGGTGGCGAACTTGAGAGCGTTCCATTCCGCCGGGTTGTGGCTCGCGGTGACCGCCATCCCGCCCGCCGCCCCGGCGTCGCGAACCGCCATCATGAGCGCAGGGGTGGGGACGATGCCGATGTCGACCACGTCGCACCCCACCGACGCCAGTCCGGCGGCGGCGGCGGCGGCGAGCATGGGCCCGGAGGTCCGCGAGTCACGTCCCAGGATCACGGATCGCCCTCCGCCCTCGCCCCGCAGGAAAACTCCGTATGCCGCCGCCAGCGCCGTGACCAGCTCGGGCGTGAGCGGATCTCCCACCCGTCCCCGGAAACCCGAGACGCTCACCATGAGATCGGGCGGAAGAACGATTGGCATGACTGGCGAACTCCTCTGGTGGGCGGCGGGACTCGCCTTCGTCCCGTCGCGCGGACTGGCGGCCCGTGGACAAACTCCCCCCGGCATTCGAGCGGCGATGCATCCGCGCTGGATCGCTTCGCTCCGCGTTGCTTCTCGGCCCAATAGCCCTGCTATTCGGCCTCGGGAGCGCCTTGCCAGCCCGGCGCCTCGCCACTCTCGGTGCGCGGGCGGATTCATCCGCGGACTGCTACATTCGAGCCCGTGACCGCTGTCCAGAACCCCTTCGGACGCAATCCGGATCCATGACCCAGCCCTCTGCAAGAATACAACCGCCGGATCATCGGCTTGCAACACTCGCGATTCACGGAGGACAGGGACCCGAGCCGCACACCGGCTCCATCATGCCCCCCATCTTCCAGACCTCGACCTATGTGCAGCCGGGACTGGACCAGGGATGGCCCTGGGAGTACGCGCGTGTCCAGAACCCTACCCGCGAAGCCCTGGAACGCAACGTCGCCTCTCTGGAAGCGGCGTCCCACGGCATCGCTTTCGCGAGCGGGATGGCCGCCATCGACTGCGTGGCCCGCCTGCTGTCCGCGGGCGACCACGTGGTCTGCGAGGAGAACACCTACGGCGGGACGACGCGGCTGGCCACGCAGGTGCTGGACCGGGCCGGCCTCTCCTTCTCCTTCGTGGACGCGAGGGATCCGCAGCGGATCCGCGACGCGCTCAGGCCCAACACGCGGCTGGTCCTTCTCGAGACCCCGACCAACCCGATGATGCGCCTGTGCGACCTGCGCGCGGCCGCCGAAGCCATCCGCGACGCCGGCGTGCTCCTGTGCGTGGACAACACCTTCGCGACGCCCGTGAACCAGCGCCCGCACGAGACGGGCGCGGACATCGTGATGCACTCGACCACCAAGTACCTGAACGGCCACAGCGACATCATCGGCGGCGTTCTCACGGTGCGCGACCCGGACCTGGACGACCGGCTGCGCTTCCTGCGCAAGTCCACCGGCGGCGTGCCCGGCCCCATGGACTGCTGGCTCTGTCTGCGCGGCGCCAAGACCCTGCATGTGCGCATGCGCGAGCACAACGCCAACGGGCTGGCGGTGGCGCGCTTCCTGGAGGCCCATCCGGCCGTCGAAGAGGTGCACTACCCGGGCCTTTCCTCCCACCCGCAGCACGAACTGGCCGCGCGCCAGATGGCCGGGTTCAGCGGCATGGTGTCCGCCACCCTGCCGACGGAGGATGCGGTGCGGCGGCTGGTGGAGGGCACGCGCATCTTCGCGCTCGCGGAGAGCCTGGGCGGGGTGGAATCGCTCATCTCGGTGCCCGCGCTCATGACCCACGCGTCGGTGCCGCGCGAGCGCAGGGACGAGATGGGAGTCAGCGGCCGCCTGGTACGGCTGTCGGTGGGAATCGAGGACCCGCGGGACCTGCTCGAGGATCTCGACCATGCCCTGTCCCGGGGACCCGGCGGGTGAAGGATTGCCGCAAGTACGGCGGACCGGGTGCGGAAACCTGGGTTCCGGGCAGGGCGTACGAGAACCGACCACGGCGGGGGGGAGCCCGGCGCGGCCAACACGAGTACCAGGACGCGAGGCGTCCGCCAAAGGAGAATCACCATGGACGGTTCTGACGCAGACCGTGGCAGCGGCGCGGCCGAGAACGCCAGTGGAAACGGCAGCGGCGCACCCCACGCACACGCGCGCCGCATCCTCACGGGCATATCATCGCGCTCGTGGGAACACCCCGCGGATCGGGCGGCCCTGGCGGCGCTGCGCAAGCTTCCCGTCTTCGACGAAGTCCTGAAGACCCTCTTCGGCTTCTTCGGCGAGAAGCCCATCCGGCTCGCGTTCCAGGCGAACGCGCTGCGGGTGAGCGAGCGCCAGTACGGCCACATCTACGAGCGATACCGGGACATCGTGGAGACGCTGGACACCGAGGAGTACCCGCTCTACGTCTCCCAGACCCCGATCGCCAACGCCGGCGCATACGGCATGGACAAACCCTTCATCATCCTCAACTCGGGGACCGTCCTGATCCTGAACGATGATGAGCTGTCCTTCATCCTGGGTCATGAAGTGGGTCACATCGTGAGTGGACACGTGCTCTACCGCACGATGATGGTGCTGCTGATCCAGCTTGCCGGCCTCGGGTTCCCGATCGTCGGACTCGCCGCGCGCGCCGTCCTCATGGGATTGCTGGAGTGGTCCCGCAAGAGCGAACTCTCCTCGGACCGCGCCGGGCTGCTCTCCATCCAGGACGCGGATGTCGCCATGACCGCCATGATGAAGATGGCGGGCGGGGGCGCCTCCTCGGACCTCAACCTCGGCGAGTTCGTCAGCCAGGCCGAGGACTACCGCGAGGGCGGAGATGTGGCCGACCACGTCTTCAAGGTGCTCAACCTGCTCGGCGTCACCCATCCGTTCTGGGTCCTGCGGCTCTCCGAGATACGGAGCTGGATCGAGAGCGGCGAGTACGACCGGATCGTGGCGGGAGAGTACCCTCGGCGCGACGACCCCGACCCGTCCTACCGCGAAGACATATCCTCGGCGGCCGAGGCATACGCGGAGGAGGCCCGCAGCTTCATCGGATCCATGCGCGGGGCGGCCCGCAGGATGAGCGACTCGATCAGGGACAACATCCGCAGATAGCCCCGGTACCACTGCCATGCGCATTCTGATCGTCGGCAACGGAGGGCGCGAGCACGCACTGCTCTGGAAGCTCGGCCGGGACGCGCCCGACGCCAGCTTCCACGCGACGCGCCCCAACGCCGGGATGGCGGGGATGGCGCGGCCTGTCGACATCTCCCCGACGGACGTGGAGGCGCTGACCTCGTGGGCGAGGACGCACCGGATGGAACTGGTGGTGATCGGCCCGGAAGTCCCGCTCGCGCTCGGTCTCGCCGACCGCCTGGAGGCCGCGGGCGTGCCCGCTTTCGGACCCTCGCGGGCGGCGGCGCGCATCGAATCGAGCAAGGCCTTCGCCAAGGACCTCATGAGCGCCGCGGGCGTGCCCACCGCCGACTACCGCGTCTTCACCGACGCGGCTCGGGCCGAAGCGTATGTGGTGGAGGGAGGCGGGCCCTGCGTGGTGAAGGCCTCCGGGCTGGCGGCGGGAAAGGGCGCGGTCGTATGCGACGACCCGGAAGAGGCCCGCGTCGCGATCCGGCGGATGCTCGTGGAGGGAAGCATGGGCGATGCCGGACGCGAAGTCGTGATCGAGGAGCGCATGACCGGCGAGGAGCTAAGCGTCTTCGCCCTCGCCGACGGGGAGCGGGCCGTTCCACTGGTCGCCTCGCAGGATCACAAGCGGATCGGCGAGGGCGACACCGGGCCCAACACCGGCGGCATGGGGGCGTACGCGCCGGTCTCCCTGGCCACCGCCGACTTGATCGCGCGTGTCGGCGACGAGATCCTGGATCCCGTGCTGCACGCTCTCGCCGAGGCTGGCTGTCCCTTCCGCGGACTCCTGTACGCCGGCCTGATGCTAACGGACGAGGGTCCCAGGGTGGTTGAGTTCAACTGCCGCTTCGGGGACCCGGAGACCCAGGTCGTGCTTCCTCTGCTCGAGGGTTCCCTGCTGGACCCGATGATGGCGGTCGCCGACGGGAGCGGGCTCGCCGGATACCGTGCCGACGCCGCAGGGGGAGCCGCGGTGGCCACCGTGCTGGCGGCCGAGGGGTATCCCGGGTCCTATCGGACGGGCGCGGCCATGGAGGTCCCCGGGTCGCTGGCCGACGACCCCGACATGCTGCTCTTTCACGCGGGCACCCGGCACGACGAAGGCAAGGTGCTGACGGCGGGAGGACGCGTGCTCGCCGCGACCGGGCTCGGCGCTACGCTGGCGGAGGCGGCCGAGCGTTCCCGGCGCGCCGCGCGCGGGATCCGTTTCGAAGGCAGATACTTCCGTTCCGACATAGGATGGCGGGAGCTGGCGAGAAGCTGACTTCTCGTCCGACCCCGACACCGGGCCGCGCACCGCAGTGCAACCTCAACAACCCACTATGTGAAGAAGGGAAACCATGATCATTACCACCACGCCAACGCTGGAAGGACGTCCCGTGCGCGACTATCTCGGCATCGTCACCGGGGAGGCGATCATCGGCGCCAACATCTTCAAGGATCTGTTTGCAGCCGTCCGCGATGTCGTGGGCGGGCGTTCCGGCGCATACGAGCGCGCGCTGAGCAACGCACGCGCGCACGCCCTGCGCGAGATGGCCGAGCGCGCCGCCGACCGGGGCGCCAACGCGGTCGTGTCCGTCGACCTGGACTACGAGGTGATCAATAACATGCTCATGGTGACCGCGGCCGGCACCGCCGTGGAAACCTGATCCTCACCTCACCGTCGCCCACCTCCAGCCGCCGGAGTCAGACTGCCCGAACTTCCCGAAGCGGAGACGATCGCGCGGGGCCTCGCGCCGCACCTCGCCGGCCGGACGATCTCCGGTGTGAGCGTACGGCGCCCTGATCTGCTGTCGGAGCCGGCCGGCGCCTTCGCCCGCGGAATGGGCGGCGCCAGGATCGACCAGGTGGGACGACGGGGCAAGAACGTGGTGTGGTTCTGCTCCCCGGACACGGTTCTGGTCATCAACCTAGGGATGACCGGCCGCCTTCTGTTCCATCCGCGCGGCGACTCCACTCCGCTCCCCGTCCACACGGGCGTCACCTTCGATCTGGCCGGAGGCGACGCGGCCGTCTACAGCGACGTGCGTCGATTCGGGCGGTTGCAGCGCTTCTCCGGGCGCTCGTGGCGGAGCTGGTCGCGCACGCTGGGGCTCGAACCTCTCAGCCGCGCGTTCACCGCCCGCCGTCTTGCGGCCGAACTCGCCCGCTCCCGCTCCCCGATCCGTTCGTGGCTGCTCGACCAGCGGCGCGTGGCCGGAATCGGGAACATCTATGCGAATGAGGCGCTGTTTCTCGCCGGCATCCACCCGGCCGTGCCGGCGCGCGCGATTCCGGCGGCCAGGGTCGCGCCCCTGCACCGATCCATCCGCAGGGTGCTGCGGGCCGCCATCGCCGCCTGCGGGACGACCCTGCGCGACTACCGCGACCCCGCCGGGCTCGAAGGATCGTTCGGTCCCCGTCTGGTGATATACGGTCGGGAAGGCCAGCCCTGCGTGAAGTGTCCGGGGGTCGTCCTTAAGACGGTGATCGGCAACCGATCGGCGTTCCACTGTCCCCGCTGCCAGCCACCACATCAATGACCAGCAGTCCGTGGATGAATCCGTCCGAGCACCGAGAGCGGCGAGGCGCCGGGCCGGCAAGGCGCTTCGGAGGACGGATGGCGGCGCGGTTTCGCTCGCAGGCCCCCAGGGTCCTCCCGACCCTGATTCTGGCTGCGCTCAGCTCGCTGCCCGAGCGGGCCTCGGGCCAGGACGGCATCGTTCCCGACCTTCCCGTGCGGGAACTGACGCTTGACAACGGGCTGCGCCTGCTGATCCTCCCGCGTCCATCGGCCCCCACGGCGGCGTTCGTCGTCGAGTACGCGGTCGGGGGCGTGAACGAGACGCTCGGGACGACCGGCACGGCCCATCTCCTCGAGCACATGCTCTTCAAGGGCACCACCACGGTGGGCACCCGCGACGTGGAAACCGAGCTCGATCTCTTCGCGCGCATGGACGCCGCGCACGACTCCCTGCTCGCAGAGTTGTCCGCGCCAGCGACCGACACCACCCGCCTCAGCGCGCTCCGGGAACGTGTCAAAGCCTATGAGGGCCAGGCACAGACCCCCGTGGTCTCCAACGAGTTCAGCCGCATCCTCACGAGAAACGGCGCCCGCAACCTCAACGCAACCACCTCCTCGGAGGCTACGACCTATTTCGTGGAACTTCCGGCCAACCGGGCCAAGATGTGGTTCCTGCTCGAGAGCGACCGGGCGCACAACCCCGTCTTTCGCGAATTCTATACCGAGCGAGACGTGGTCATGGAGGAGCGCCGCACCCGGGTGGACACCAACCCGGGCGGCCTTCTGCACGAGGTCCACCTGGCGACGGCGTTCCTGATGCACCCCTACGGGGTTCCGGTGGTCGGGTACATGTCGGACTTGGAGCGGCTGTCGCGCCGCGACGTGGAGGAGTACCACCGGCGCTACTACGGCGCCCGCAATGCCGTGGTCGCGATCGTGGGCGACGTGGCGCCGGATTCGATCACAGCCTGGGCGCGCGACTACCTGGGCGACATCCGGTCCGGCGACCCCCCTCCCCCGGTCCTCGCCGTCGAGCCTCCGCAGCGCGGCGAGCGCCGGGTGGAGCTGGTAATGGACGCCGAGCCGCAGCTGCGGGTGGGGTGGCACACGGTGAGCGGTCACCACCCGGACAGCCCGGCGCTCACCATGCTGGCGTCCGTGCTGGCGGGGCGGCGCACCTCCCGTCTCTACCGTCGCCTGGTCACGCAGGACCGCCTGGCCGCCGCGGTCACCGCCACCACCGTGCCGGGATCGCGCTTCCCGGGACAGTTCGTCGTCCACGTAACCCCACGCGCGCCGAGCACCCCCGCCGACATCGAAGCGGCCCTCTACGAGGAAATCGAGCGCCTCGCGCTGGAACCTCCCGAACAGAGGGAGCTGCGGCGCGTGCGCAACCAGCTGGTGGCGTCCGGCGTGCGGCGCCTTCAATCCAACCTCGGACTCGCGCTTCAGCTTGCCGGCTCGGTCACCCATTACGGAAACTGGCGGACCACCTTCGAGCGGACCGCCCTGCTCTACAACGTCCAGCCCGCGGACGTGCAACGCGTGGTGCAAACCTATTTCACGCGCGACAACCGAACCGTCGCCACCCTCGTGAAGCGGACCGGAGACACCGACCCGTGACCCGATTCGGGCCGGAACGCCCGGCATTGATCGCCACCCTGCTCGCAGCGGTGGCCGCGACGCCGGACGGAGCGACCGCGCAGAGACCGCCCGCGGACCGGGACGCCGTCGAGGCGCTCCGATTCGCCCCGCTGTCCTTCACCCCGCCCACCCCCTCGGAGCACGAGATCGAGGGCGTGACCGTCTTCTTCCTGGAGGACCACTCCCTGCCCCTGGTGAACGTCTACGCGCGCTTTGCGGGCGGTTTCGGACTCCTTGGCCGGGAACTCTACGCCGCCACCACCGCGCTCCCCTCGCTGCTCCGGTTCGGGGGGACCATCGAACTCCATCCCGATTCCGTCGACGAACAAGTCGACCAGCACGCGCTGCAGCTTGCGTTCGGATCCTCCGGCGGGAGCACCTCCGCGACCCTCAACTCGCTCACCGGCAACCTGGAGCCCGGCCTGCGCCTCTGGAAGGACATGCTACTTCATCCCCGCTTCGATTCGGTTCAGGTCGAGGTGTGGCGCGGTCAGGAGCTGGAGAGCGCCCTGCGCCGCCCCGACGACCCCGGTCGTCTGGCGTTCTCCGAGTTCAATCGTCTCATGTTCGGCGACCACCCCATCGGCTGGGAGATGGGACCCGACGATCTCGATCCGGAGGATCTCTCGCGTGAGAACCTGCTCGCCGCCCATGGACGCATCCTGTGCCGGGACAACCTGACGCTGGGGGTGTCGGGCAACCTGGAATGGGAGGAAATCGAGGCCCACCTGCGCGGATTTCTCTCCGGGTGGCCCGCGTGCGAGCAGACGCTGCCCGAACCACCGACCCCCGACATCATGGACGAGCCGGGGATCTACCTGATCCCGCGGGAGCTGGAGCAGACGACCATCGTCATGGCGCACCGAAGCTCCGTCCGCCAAGAGGACTCGGGCGACTACTTCGCCTCCCGCATAGCCAACTCGATCCTCGGATCCGGGGGCTTCTCGAGCCGCATTCTGAACCGGGTGCGCACCGAACTCGGTCTCTCCTACAGCGCGGGCTCCTTCTGGACCACCCCCGACGACAATGACGGCATCGTGGGCGCCCTCACGCGAACGAAAAGCGAGTCGACCATTGCCGCGACGCGCGCGATCCTCGAGGTGATGGAGGAAATGCGCACCGCTCCCCCCGCGCGCGACGAGGTGGAAGCCGCCGTGGAGGCGGCCAGCAACGGCTTCTCGTTCAATTTCCAGGGAGCGATGCAAGTCGTCTCCCGGCGCGTGCTGCACGATGCCCAGGAGCTGCCGGAAGACTGGCTGGAGCGGTATGTGACGGGCGTACAGCGGGTCTCTCCCGCCGACGTGCACCGCGTCCTGCGGAGGCACCTGGATCCGGACCGGATGGTGATCCTCATTCTCGGGGATCCGTCCCGGTTCGACCTGCCCGTCGATACGCTCGGCGAAGTGACGATCTGGGAAGTGGAGGGAATCTCCGGTCCGGTTCCGCCGGCCGGACCATCCCCCGGATGACGCGGGGCCATCGGGACCCGCCGCCCTCCGAGCTACCTCTCACCCACATGGATGGCCACTATCCCGAAGGTCGGCAGTTGCCACCGGACCGTGCGGAATCCCGCGTCCAGCAGTCGCTGGCCCAAGACTTGCGGACCCGGGAATTCACGGACCGAGGCCGGCAGATAGCTGTACGCCCAGCGGTGCCCCGACACGATCCGGCCGACCGCCGGAAGAATGTGCCGGAAGTACCAGAGATATGCGGCCCGGATGATCGGGTTCGGGGGAATGGTGAATTCGAGAACGACCAGCGGGCTCCCGTCGCGCAGCACCCGGCGCAGCTCCGCCAATCCCAAGTCGAGGTGCGAAAGGTTGCGCACCCCGAAGGCCACCATGGCGCCGTCGAAGGACTCGTCGGCGAAAGGCAGACGCTGCGCGTCCCCGCACAGCGGATGCACGGGCAGACCAACGCTTTTCCTCCCGCCCCTGCGCAGCATGGGTTCCGCGAAGTCCAGCGCCACCACCCTGCCCCGGAAGTCCGGGCGGGTCGCCAGTTCGATGGCCAGGTCGCAGGTGCCCGCGCAGGCATCCAGGTATCGGGCCGAGTCGTGAGAGGAATAGTCGAGCGCGCGCACGGCCCGGCGACGCCACCAGCGGTCGATGCTCAGGCTGAGCACGCGGTTGAGGATGTCGTACCGCGGCGCGATGCGCGAGAAGATCTCGTGCACCTGGCGCGCGCGGTCGTCCCCCGACGACGGCTGCGCTCCGGAAACGTTCATCATCGATTCTCGTACGGGACGGCGCGAACCTCATCCGGCGGATGTCCTTGAACTACCAGAGCGTCGAAGACGCGGAACTCGTAACCCTCGCCGCCGAGGGTCGGGAGAGCGCCTATCGCGAACTGCTCTCCAGATATGAACGCCCCGTCTTCTCCCTGATATACCGGATGGTGAGGAACCGCACCGTCGCCGAAGACCTGGCGCAGGAAGCCTTCATCCGCACCTTCAACGCGATCGATACCTACAATCCCCAATACAAGTTCTCCAGCTGGATCTTCAAGATCGCAAACAACCTGACCATCGATCATCTGCGCAAGCGGCGCGTGCCCACGGTCTCGATGCACGGCGCGCCGGACGCGGTCACCCCGGAGGCCCAGGCGCGCACCAGCCTGGTGGTGCGGTCGCCCGGAGAAAGCCCGGAGGAATATGTCCAGAACCGCGAGCTCGCCGGCCAGATCGAGGCCGCGATCGGGAAGCTGCGCGAGGATTATCGGGTGGTGGTGTTGCTCCGCCACATCGAGGGACACACCTATGACGAGATCGCCCGCATCATGGACATCCCGCTTGGCACGGTAAAGACCTATCTTCACCGGGCCAGGGCCGAACTCAAGCTTCGGCTCGCGGAGGCATGATTCGATGCTCATGGACGCGAAACCTACCGCGCGCTCGTGCCGTACGCCGGGAGAGCCGATGCAGGGCACGGGTTTTGGGACTACGATGACCCCGCATCCTGGAGATCCCGCGAGGATGGGAACGCCACGACAGGCGGAGGCGGCAGGCGGCAGATGAATTCGGATCGATCCAGCCACGGCGGGCATCTGGACGATGACGTGATCCAAGGCCTGCTCGACGCCGCTGAAGGACGTGTCGACGCGGAGACCGAATACGCCCGCAGGCATCTGGCGGACTGCACCGGTTGCCGCGCCCGGATGGACGCTTGGCGGGAGGTCTTCGGCGAACTCGGCCGACTGCGTCGGTTCGCCCCTCCCGGCCGGTTCACCGAGCGAGTCCTTTCCGGGATCGACCTCCACGGCGAAGCCTCGCGTTCCTCCCGGGTATGGTCGTGGGTCCGGCTGCGCCGGTGGCTGACCCGGTCGGCCGCGGACGCGCATCTCTCCGGAAGGCGGCTGCAGGAGCTCGCGGACGGTGTGCTGTCCAGGAAACGCGCCACCTTGGCGAAGGCGCATCTGGCGACCTGCGGTGACTGCGAGAGCAGGCTGGCGGGCTGGCGGCGTCTGATCGCCACACTCGAGGCCCTGCCCTCCCTCGCGCCCGCCGCCGGCTTCGCGGAGAGAGTGATGGCGCGCTGGCGGGAGGTGGCCGAACAGACCACCGACCGGCGCCAGGCTGCGCGACGGCGCCGACTCTGGCCTCGTTCGCCGCGTGGATGGATGCTCGCGGGGACGCTGACCAGCATGCCGGTCGCCGCATTCGCGGCGGTGGCGGCCTTCCTCTCAACCGTCCCGCAGCTTACCACCGGCGGCCTCATCACCTATCTGTGGTGGCAGGCTCGCGACGCCCTGTCGGCGTTCGGGAGCTCGCTGCTGGCGGCGGTCATGCAGAGCGGGGCGGTCTTCAGGGCCTATTCGCTCGCGGACTACCTGATCGCGTCGCCCGCTACCGCGGTCGCGGTCGCGGCGGGCTTCACCATCCTGATGCTCGTCTCCATCTGGGTTCTTCACCGCAACATCGGCTTCCCCCGTTTCGCGCTTCGCCATGTTTACAACTGACCCCTCCCGCCCCACTGGCCTGACTCCGGTGTTCGGCGCGATGCTCGCGCTGTCGGCGGCGGGCGCGGCGCAGCCCATTGGTGCTCAGGAGCGGCAGGTGGTATCGAACCGCGTGACCGTTTCCGACGCGGATGCCACCCTGTCGATCGAGTTCGACTCCGGCCCGGCCCTCGAGATCGCCTTTCAGAACGGCGAAGTCCGGATTGACGGCGAGCAGGTTGGGAGCTACCAGGCCAGTGGGGAGCTCGCGGCCTCGTGGCGGTCCCTGCTCTCGGAAGTCGTTCCGCTGGATGACGGATCCCTCGCCCAAGCCCTGCTCGCGTGGGAGCCCGGAGCGCGGCTGACCGGTGACCCGCGGGCCGTCGCCGAGCGTGTCGACCGAGCACTGCAGGAGGCGCTCGCCGGTCCGCGGCCGGAAGACGGCTCGATACCCCGGGTATCGGGGAGCGCCGAGATCGGGGGCATGGCGCCAGCCCTGGTTCCCCCACTGCTCCGCCTCCTTCTGCAACGAGGCCGGGTTCTGGAAGAGGCGCTCCGGGACGTCGATCTGACGGAGCTGTCGCTTCATCTGGGCGAGGACGTGATCGTCGACGCCGGCGCCGATATCGGCGGAGCCCTGCTCGTGGTGGAGGGCGACGCCACCATATCCGGTGAAGTCCCCGGCGACGTGGTCGTGGTCGAGGGGACGTTGCGCATCGAGGGTGACGCGTACATCGGGGGCGAGGTGCGCGTGATCGACGGACGACTGCAGCGCGACGGGGGGACGGTGGCGGGCACCATCCTCACCGTGGACGCCGGCGACATCGCGGGAGCGGGGATGGCGGATGCGGCGGCTTCGCGGGACGAGGAGCGCGGCCCGCCCTCCCGTCGGGGCGAAGCGCGCGCCCGGCCTTTCCGCTACGTCACATCCGGTCTGAGCGGTCTCTTCGGGGACGTGTTCTGGCTCGTGGTCATCCTGGCCGTGGGGACCGCGGTCGCCCACTTCGCCGGAGACCGGCTGCAGAACGTGGCGGAAGTGGTCAGAGCCGCTCCCGGACGGGCCGCACTGGTCGGTCTGGCAGGCGGCTTCCTCCTTCTGCCGGTGTGGGTGCTGGGAGGTCTCGCTCTCCTGGTGTCGATCATCGGCATCCCCCTGCTCATCGCCTGGTTGCCGCTCTTCCCCCTGGTCTCACTCCTGGCCGGCGGACTGGGATATCTGGCCGTGGCGAGCGTTGTCGGCGAGTGGCTGGCGCGCAAGGGCATCCCGGCCCTGGACCGCTTCCGGCCCTCGAACCGGCTGCACGTGCTGGCCGTCGGTCTGGCGGCGCTCGTTCTTCCGTCCGCCCTTTCTCACGTCACGGAAATGGGCGGACCGACGCTGGGTTCCCTCCTGAGCGGGCTGTTCACCCTCGTCGCGGTGGCTACCGCGATGATCGCGCTGATGCTCGGCTTCGGAGCCGTGCTGCTCACCGGGGCGGGCCGCACTTCCGACCCAGACAGGATGGCGGCGACGTACGGCGGAGGGATTCGGGCGACGCGGGCATGGACCCGGAGGCGTTCCCGGCGGCGCTCGCGCGAGAAACCCGGACACCCCGACGACGGAGGCACCCATGAGTAGCAGTCCGTGGATGAATCCGCGCGTGCACCGAGAGCGGCGAGGCGCCGCCGGGCTGGCAAGGGTGACTTGCGCGGCGATCGGAGGGCTGGCTTGCACGGCGACCGGGCTGACGGCCCAGGATTGGAGCACCGTGACCGCGTCGCGCCAGCTGAGTGGCGAGCGCGAGGTCCACGTCCACGTGGAATATGGAGCGGGCGTCCTCGACGTGCGTCCGGGGGAGCCGGGCACCCTGTACCGGATGGAGCTTCGATACGATCAGGATCTCATGGAGCCGCGGACCCACTACGAGGACGGAATCCTCGAGATCGGCATGGATCGGGTCGGCAGAGGCATTCGCATGGGCTCACGCGACGGATCGGGGCGACTGGATCTGGAACTGTCGCCGGAAGTTGCCCTGTTGCTGGACCTGGAGTTCGGGGCCGCGCGGGCGGACCTGGATCTGGGAGGGCTCGCGATTAGGGAGCTGCATGTCGAGACCGGGGCATCCGATACGCGAATCGAGGTGTCGATGCCCAACCCCGCGCAATTGGAACTCGCCGTCTTCGAGGCAGGCGCGGCAAACCTGGTCGCCACCGGGCTCGGCAACCTCAACGCCGAGCGCATCCGACTGGAGGCGAAGGCGGGCAAGGCAACCTTGGACTTCGGCGGGGAATGGCAGCGCGACGCCGATGTGGATCTCGCCCTGGACCTGGGCGCGGTGGAACTTCGCTTTCCGCGGGGGCTCGGCGTGCAACTGGTGGTGGACGCGCTTCTGACATCCGTCGATGCCCAGGAAATGTTCAGACGAGGCGACAGCTACTTCTCCCCGGACTGGGATAGCGCCGAAACGCGGCTTACGATGGAAATCGACGCGCACATCGGAGCGGTCGACGTGGTGTGGACCCCGTGATGGACTTCACAATCGGGATTCGGGCGTTGGGCCCGGGGAGATGCTCGACATGATCGGCGCCCTGCTTACCCTGTTCGCCATTGGCTTGGTTACGCTGCTGGTCGTGGGAGTCCTGCTCGCGGTGGCGGGCACGGTTTTTTCCATCGGCTTCGGCCTGGCCAGCTTCCTGCTCTTCAAGGTCGCCCCGATCGCACTCCTCGGGTATGTCGTGCTCAGGCTGATCGCGCCCCGCAACCGCAAGGAGCTGAGTGAGGCCGACCGCAAGTGGCTGGAAGGATAGCCAGGCAGACTTGCGGCGGATCGGGCAGGCGGGCTTCCGTCGGCGGGAAAACCGTTCCACCGCCGCTGTGAGGCAGGCGAGTGATGGGGTCGGTTACGCGGGTGGCCGAGCCGGCGGTCGCCAGGCGATGACCTTTTCGATCTCGGCCATCAGGTCAGGGGCGGCGAACGCTCCCACGGGAGACGCACCCACCAGGTCGAGATCGACGCCCCGGGCAAGGAGCGGCGCGAGCGACTCGGGGTAGTCGCGCACCATCACGTGGGCCGGCATCCGCCGGATTCGATCCGGGCCGACGCGCGGAAGCGGAGACCACCTCAACCGGGCCCCTCGCGCAACGCCACCATCACCTCGTCGCAGATTCGGTTCAACGCCCGCGCAACCGGTGAATCCGGCCGGCCCACCACGGTGGGCAACCCGTCGTCGCCGGACCGCCGAACCGCGGGGTCGAGGGGCACGGCACCCAGGAAGGGTACGCCCTGCTCCCTTGCCAGAACCTCTCCTCCGCCCGTGCCGAACACGTCCACCGGTTCGCCGCAGTGCGGACAGGCCATTCCGCTCATGTTCTCAATGACGCCGATGATCCGCGTGTTGACGCGCTCGAACATCTTGATGCCGCGCCGGACGTCGGCGGTGGCCACACCCTGCGGGGTGGTGACCATGATGGCCCCGTCGAGGTTGACGCTCTGCACCAGCGACAGCTGGGCATCGCCGGTCCCGGGGGGCATGTCGACCAGCATGACATCCAAGGTGCCCCAGCGCACCTGCTCGAGAAACTGCTTCAAGACTCCCGCGATCAGCGGGCCGCGCATGATCGCCGGCTGTTCGTCGGCGAGGAGGAAGCCGAGGCTCATGAGCTTGACGCCATGGGCCCGGAGCGGCTCGATCATCTCCTTGCCCTTGCCGCCGGACACGCTCGGGCGGCGGCGCTCGCCGAACATGACCGGGATGTCGGGGCCGTAGATGTCGGCGTCCAGAAGTCCGACCCGCAGGCGGCGGCGAGCGAGCGCCGCGGCGAGATTGGTGGTGGCCATCGACTTGCCCACGCCTCCCTTGCCGGAACTCACGGCCACGACGTAGCGGGTGTCGGCGAGGATGCCCGGCCGGGGGGTCGGCGCGGGCACCGAGCCGGGGACGAGGCGGGAGGGCCCCGGCCGCGCGGGAGCCGGCGCAGGCGAGCCTGCCGGCGGCGGGGAACCGGCGGGCCCGGCCGCGCGGGCGGGCGCGCTCTTGGGGAGCTGGACGTTGACCCGCACCCCCGAGACCCCGCGCACGCCTCCGGCCGCGGCGCGGGCGGACTTCACCAGCGATCCGGGATCGTCGGGCTTGAGATGGAAGGCGAAGCTTACCCGTCCTTCCCCATCGATCTCGAGCTGTTGAACGCGCCCGCTGGAGACGATGTCGCGCCCGCTGGCGGGGTGTCGCACCCCGGACAGGGCATTCGTTACCGCATCAATGAGAGTTTGTTGGGACATGCCCCGCCCAAGCCGAGGTGCAGGTGGGATGTTGAAGTGCCCGTGGAATCAGACGGCGGCTACCCTCGTTACCCCCGGAACCCGGTCCTTCAGGCGCCGTTCGATGCCTTCTGTGAGGGTGAGCATGGAGATCGGACAGGACTCGCACGCGCCCATGAGGCGAAGCATGACCACCCCTTCCGCCTCGTCGTAGTCGATCAGCTCGACGTCGCCCCCGTCCTGCCGGATCGCGGGTCTCACGGTTTCGAGGACCTCCTCGATCTTCTCCGTCGCCAGCATGATTCGTCGCTCTCCTCGCCCACCCGTCCGCGTTCTCGCCCTGAACGCGAGCGGACTCCGAAATCGCCCGAAGTTTAGGCAGCGCCCGAGGGCGTGGTCAACCTTGCTTCGGATCGAGCTGCGACAGCGACCGCTGATGGAACGCCCACAGTGCGGCGGCGGGAATCACCTCTGCGGCGGTCATCCAGAGCCGGACGGCAATGGCGAGTACGGTGGCCGGGCCGCTTCCCAGCTCGGGCGCGAGAAAAGCGACCAGAAACCCCTCGCGAACGCCGACGCCCGCCGGTGCGAAGAGCATCAGGTAGCCCGCCACATAGGCCGCCGCGAAGGCGGAGCCGGCGTACACGGGCGAAAGCTCCATGCCCAGGCTCGCGGCCACGATCCAGAAGGATGCGCCCATGGCCACCCAGGCCACCGTAAGCTGCAGCAGCCAGCGCAGCACCAGCTTGGCGGTCAAGTTCGCCGGAGGACTGGTCCGGACCATGCGGAACCACAGGGCAACCACCCGGCGGAACAGGGAGGGAACGACCAGCACGAGCAGCAGCAGGCCGGCCGCCACCCCGACGCCGGTCAGTCCCCAGCGCGGGAGCGGCGGGGGTCCTCCGGCGAACGCGCCCAGCCCGATTGCGCCGGCGGCCAACAGCCCCACGCCCTGCATGATCACGGCCGAGGTGGCCGAGACCGCCACGGGTATCCCCTTCCCCTTCGCGAGCGCGGCCATCCCCGCGATCGACCAGACCTTGCCGGGCACATACCGGCCCAGATTGGCGATCATGAAGATGCTCACGGCATCGCGCGCAGCCAGCCGAGGTCCGCCGAGCCCGGTCACCACACCACCCCAGATCAGGGAACTGAGGGCGTACGATGCAAGCAGAAGCAGCGTCGCGGCGGAGAGCGGGACCAGCCGTGGACGGGCAAGCACATCCTGCCATTCCCGGAGTTCGGCCACGGTCAGCCCCACTCGATCGAGGATGAACCAGGTGACGATGACCGTGAGGGCGACGCGCGCCGCCAGGGAAAGCCACTTCTTCAGGGCTTCGCACTCCGGGTCGCGCGGCGGGCCGACCAGATCCGGACCGCGTTGGCCGCGAGCAGGCCGGTCAGGATGATGAAGCCGAGCCAGAAGCTGCGCAGCACCACGTCGGACCGGTACCACAACTCGACCTCGGATTCCCCCGCCGGCACGGGAACGGCGCGCAGGGTGTGGTAGGCGCGCAGCACGGGGGTGTCGCGGCCGTTCACGCGGGCGTGCCAGGCGGGGTACCAGTTGTCCGCAATGGCGAGCAGCGCCGGAGCGGAGGAGCGTACGGCGAGCCTCATGCGGTCGGGGCCGCGCTCCAGCCAGTCGACCTCGCCCGCGACGGGCGCGCCCGGCAGGTCGGAGGGCGGTGGCTCCGCCAGCACCACCTCCGCCGCGGGGTCGAACCCGGGAGAGAGCATGTACGCCATCGCCTCGTCGTCGGACTTGACGACGGCGCTTCCGACCAAGCGCGCGCGCGGAAGGCCGGCCACCAGGAAGACCGTCTCGTAGGTGCGGCCGTCGGGCAGTTGCGTCCGGCTGAAGACATTGCCCCGCGGCGAACTCCCCATCTGCAGATCGGGCCAGAGCAGGTAGCGCACGTTGAGCAGCCTGCGGATGGTTTCACTGCCGTAGAGGTTCATCGGCTGCCCGGAGCCCACCATGCCGATGAGATCGCGGTAACGGGCCAGGTCGTTGGGGTGGTGCCCTCCGGCGAGTTCGATGCCGTGCAGCGCCGGCATGAGGTCCTGGCCGGCGTTTCGGAAGGACAGCATGCGGTAGGGTTCGGAGCTGCCGGCCTCGCGGTCCAGGACTGCCTGGATGTTGGCGTCCGGGGCCGCCCAGCGCCCGAAGTCGATGGTCTGGATGAACACGCGGTCTATGCGGTGGGCGTCCAGCACGACCAAGGCGAGGAGCGCGCCCAGTACGATCCCGGGCGGCACGTACGCCTGCCGAATCGCCCACACCAGCGCCGCCACTGCCCCGGCGAGAAACACCGCGATCCAGGCGCCGGTCCCGATGTGGGGCAGCGCGGCCGCCAGCGCCTGGCGCTTGGCGTCGGTGATTCCGGGATAGAGGACCGAGGTCCACAGAGACGTCAGCGTGCCCGCGGCGGCGAGCAGCGCTACGGCTCCCAGCGCGCCGGTGGCGACCAGAACCAGCCGCTGGACCCGCCGTCCCAGCTCGGGATCCCGGACGCACGCGAAGATGCGGTCCACCCCCAGGGCCGCCAGCGTCGCCGCGCTGAAGGCGACTAGGTAGGCCGCCTGAGAGGGAGCCCTGAAGAGGCTGATGCCGGGCAGGAGCTCGAAGGTGATGCGCCAGACGGGGGTATGGGTCCCGAGAGCGAAGAGAAGCGCAGTCCCCGCCAGCCCCGCGAAGAACCGGCGCAGCCCGCGCCGGCGCCCGCCCACGAACGAAATCGCGGCAAGCAGGAGCAGCACCAAGCCGGCGTATTCGTGGTTGTGCTTGAACGGGTTGCGGCCCCAGTAGGTGTTGTCCGCCCAGCTTCCCGTACCGCTGATGTTGGCTCCCGCGAATTCCGGGACGACGAGGGAAAAGGCTTCCTCCGGGTGCAGCGACCAGGAACTGGACCACTCAAGCGCGGCCTGCTCGTCGAGCGCTTCGGAGGTCGCGGTGCGCCGGGAATCGGCGGTCACGTAGTCGATGGCCGGCAGGAGCTGGCCGCCTGCGATGAGCGCGCCCGCGATCGACGCCGCGAGAAACAGACCGAAGCGGGAGGTCGCCCGCGACCGCGAGCCGGAGCGCGTCCCGGCGGCGTCTGCATCCGCTGGATTGTCGTCCGCCCCGGTAACGGCTTCCGCACTCGTCCCACGGTGGATCTGAATGCCGCGGAAGATCGCGAACAGCCCGGTGGCGCCGAACAGGAAGTACGCCATCTGGAAGTGCGGCGTCAGGATCACCAACGCGATCACCAGGGCCAGCCAGGTGAACGACTTGAGACCGGGACGCAGGAAGTGGCGCTCCGTCGCCCAGAACAGGAGCGGGGCCAGCGCGGTGACGAACATCTTGCCGTCGTGACCCGCAAACACGAGCCCGACGAAGACCGGGGCGAGCATGTAGCCGGTTCCGGCAACCAGCGCCGCGGCCCGGGAGACCCCCAGCGCGCGCACCCAGAGGAACATGAAGAAGCCCGCCGCCGCGACGTGGATGATGAGCTTCCATCCGAGCGCCCGGTAGGGCTCCACGAGGATGAGCAGCAGGAGAGAAGGCGGGTAGAAGGAATCGCCCGCGCTGAGGGCTTCCACAAAGGGCGTCCCGCCGAGGAACTGCGGGACCCAGCCCGGGATGCGCCCCAGCTCCGCCAGCGCGGTTGCGTAGATGGACCGGCCCACGTAGCCGGCGGCCAGCGTGTCGCTCCCGTAGAGCATGGCGTCGCTGAAGATGAACGCGCGGAACAGGAAGACGGTGAGCCCGAGGAAGAGCGTCCACGGAAGCCACTGGGGAATGGCGGGAGCGCCGCCGCGGGCTGCCGGCCCGCGCGAAGGGGCGCCCATGCCCACGGAGGTTGCCTCCACGCGCGGCTTTCGCGTCCGCTTTCGGCCGCCTCGTCGCTTCGCGCTCATCGATCTCGTTCCACGGTTCCGCCTCCCTTCAGCCCGTGCATGCCGCTCAGTCCGGTCTCCGGCGGCGTTGGCGGGACCCTGCATCATCGCGTGTCCCGTCGGCCAACTGGCGTCGCAGCGCCTCGACCTCGTGCCGGACGTGGGCGATCTGCTCGCTGATCAGGCCGAATCCCGCGAGGAGGAACCCGAGCGTCTCAAGCAAAACCACCAACTGGATCAGCGGACGGTAGCCGAAGGGGGGTACGTAGGGCTCGAATCCCAGTGCGGGATGCAGGTAGCGCAGATAGAGCGCGGCCGCCGCGACGACCCCTCCCAGAGCCGCCAATGCCAGTCCGGAGGCACCGAACAAGAGCAGCGGCTTGCGAGAAAAGAACACCAGAAAGGCAACGGATGCCAAGTCGGTGACGCCGATCACCACCCGCCACAGGCCCTGGTATTTGGATTCGCCCGCCCTGCGGTCGTAGAGCTTGATGTCGATTTCCGTGACCGTGGCCCCGCGCCCGTGCGCCAGCACGACGAAAAAACGATGCCAGTCGTGCCTGAGCGTGAGTCCGTCCAAGATCTCCCGCCGAAACCCCTTCATGGCGGAGTTGAGGTGGGTGACCGGCACGCGGAACAGCAAGCGCGACATGCGGTTGTAGATCTCGGAGACCGCTGCTTTGTCATAGTGGCCGAGGCGCCGGCCGGAGACGATGTCCCACCCTTCGTCGAGCTTCTCCAGGAAGCGGGGAATGTCGCGAGGGGAGTGCTGCAGATCGGCGTCGAAGAGGATGATGCGGGGACGATCGGTGGCGTCGACACCGGTGACCATCGCTTCGGTCTTGCCCCGGTTACGCCGATGGCTGACGACGCGAAACCCGTCCCAGTCCGCCGCCTCGCGCCGGGCCACGTCCGCCGTGCCATCGGTGGAGCCGTCGTCCACGAGCACGACTTCGCCGTCGAGATGGAACTCGCGGAAAGCCTCCCGCAGTTCGCGCACCAGGTCGGGGACCACGAGGGCCTCGTTGTATGCGGGGATGACGACCGCGAAGTCCCTTCTGGCCTGCTGGAT
>JAAXGM010000097.1 GCA_012267435.1 Gemmatimonadota bacterium | reverse complement strand
TCGCCCGCCGCGGTCACGCTGCCGTCCTCGGCCGACGCGATCCAGACCTCGGTCCGTTCCTCCAAGTGCGCCAGGAAGGCCAGCCGGTCACCATCCGGAGACCACATCAGGTCGCTCACGTGGATCCCGTCGGGCAGCTCCACGTCCGTAAACGACCGCTCGCCGAGCGAATAGAAACGGAACCCGTAGAGCCCGTAGATGTCGAGGTGCCAGGGCCGGTCGGTGGCGGCCCGGAGTTCGAGCATGGCCAGGCGCAGCGTCTCCTCTCCCACCTCATCGAGCGTCGACAGCTCGGTCGAGAGCGGAATGACGAAGTGGTCGCCGTCCGGGCTGACGTGATCCAGGGTGGCGTAGTTGGGATCGGTCGCGAAGAGGTCCTGGATGGCTTGGTCGGGGAGGATGTATCCTCGGTCGATGTCGAGTCCGTCGCCGGAATCCTGGGCGAACAGCGGCGATATCAGGCAGAGCTGCATCAGGAACAGACCGATCGCCGGTGTCGAAGTCGAGAGTCGAGGGCGGCTGTGCGGGTGCATGGCTGGCTCCTGGGAACGAGCGCCGATGAGGCGGGATGGCGGATTCGGGTGAAGGTGGCCCACGCGGCGAGGTCGCCGCAAGCCGCTTCAGGAACCCGGAACGCTCCCTGACATATCTTCCGTGGCGGTGTCGCGCCGGGCTCCATGATTCCGATGGCGTCGTTCGCAACAGGAGAGTTGGCTTGCCGGAGAAATACGATTTGGTGGTGGCCGGGGGCGGCTTTGCCGGTCTCGCCTGCGCGCGCCAGGCGGCCCGGCGGGGTCTCTCCGTCCTGGTGCTGGAACGACAGTCCGGACCCGGCGCCCGCATCCACACCACCGGCATTCTCGTGCATGAGGCGTGGACCGAGTGGAAGGTGCCGGCCCCGCTGGTGCGGAGAATCAACCGGGTCAGGGTCTATACGCCCGCCCACGACCATGTCGAGTTGGCGCGGAACGGGTACTTCTTCATGGCCACCGATACCGCCCGGCTCATGCGCCATCTGGCCCGGGAGACTCGGCGCGCGGGTGCCGAGATCCGGTTCGGAGAAGGATACCGGGGCGTGACCGCGCGCCGAGGTCCTCTACTGCTTCAAGGCTCCGGGGTCACCTGTCGGTTCCTCGTCGGAGCCGATGGCGCGCGCTCGGGCGTGGCCGAGAGCTTCGGCCTCGACCGCAACCGCCGCCTCCTGAAGGGGGTCGAGTGGGAGTTCGAGCCCTTGGACGGCGTCGCCGACTGCCTGCACTGCTTCATCGATCCCGAGTTCGCCCCAGGGTACATCGGGTGGGTGGTGCCGGGGGTTGCGACGACGCAGGTCGGGCTCGCGCTGCACCGCGACCGGCGGGCCGACCTGCCCGGGTTCGTCGCGAAGCTCGACTCCCTTTTCGGGATGTCCGGGAAGACCGTCGTCGAGAAGCGGGGCGGCGTGATCCCCTTCGGGGGACTCCTGCGCAACTTCCACGGGGAACGGGTGATGCTCATCGGGGACGCCGCCGGAATGGTGTCGCCGCTGACGGCCGGGGGCATCCACCACGCGTGGCGGTTCGGGAAGATCGCCGGAGACGCCGTGGCGGATCATCTCGCGGGCGGGGCGCATCCCGGTCCGGTGGTGCGGCGCGCGTACCCGAACCTGGCTTGGAAGCACGCCGCCCGCTGGAGCTACGACCGCCTGCCGGTGGCGCGGGCGCTCGAAGCCGGATTGCTGACCCGGAGCGTGTTCCGGAAGGTGGCGGCGAAGGTCTTCTTCGGGCTTTAGCCGGGCCTCGCCTACTCCCCGACGCGCCTGGCCTGCGCCCGTCCCATCCCGATGGAGAGCGCGATCCAGATGCCCGCCAGCGGCACGGTCGACGCCGCCACCAGCGCCAGCGTCATGCCGAGGGCGGCGAAAGTGGCGTCGATCCCGGCGCCGGTGGCATCCCCCGCGCGATACAGAAACACGTCGACCACGGGCTTCGCCTTGTACTTCTCGGAGGGGGTGACGACGCTGAACAGCGTCTCCCGCGAGGGCCGCGAGATGGCGTAGCGGGTCGCCCGGTGCACCGCTTGGAAGATGAGGATGACCCCGTAAAGGGGCCACACCGCCAGCACCGCGAACCCGGCGACGGTCACCAGCGGCAGGATGGCGAGCGTCCACCCCACGCCCAGCTTCTTGATGATGCGCGTCGTGATGAAGATCTGCGTCAGGAGGGTCGCGAACTGGGCCAGGAAGTCGAAGTTGGCGAAGCTCTCCACCCGCTGGCTGAAGGTGTCGGTGGCCTGCTGGATGATGTTGGCCTGAGTGAAGTAGATCATGGTGTTGGAGATGGCCATGAACACCACCCACAGCCCGACCCCCAGCAGGTAGGGGGAGGCCACGACCGCCTTGGCGCCCTCCCAGAAGGCGCCGCCGATTCGGGTGCTCCCGTCGGGCGCGGCGGCGTCGCGGCGACCCTTCGGGAGCGCCTCCAGGCGGGACGCGCGCGACCGGAGGGCCATCCGGTCCAGCCACAGCACCGTCGCGATCGCGATGCTGTAGCAGCCGCAGGCGAGCAGCATGAGCCCGGCGGGCAGGTAGGACGACTCCGTCATCCCGCTGATGATGCTGGTGGCTTCGGCTCCGGCCAGCGCCCCCAGGGTGCCGCCGATGCCGATGAAGGCGAACATCCTCTTCCCTTGGTCCACGTCGAAGATGTCGACCATGAAGGCCCAGAAGAGGCTGGTGGTGAAGAGGTTAATCACCGTCAGCCACACGAAGAATGTGTAGCCCACGCCGCGTGCGAGGGCGGTTTCGGCATCGGTGCCGATGAGCCCGCCGCCGGCCCGCACGTCCTGGATGATCAGCCCCGAGAAGACGAACAGGCAGGCGATCACGAAGAGGAAGGCCACGGGGATGAAGCGGCGCCGGTTCATGCGCGCCACCACTCCGCCGAAGGCCAGCACCGCCAGCAGCGAGATCAGCGAGGTGACTGCGAAGAGCCAGCGCAACTCGTCCATTCCGCGGGCGACGCCCATGGCTTCGCGGACCGGCCGCAGGAAGAAGTACCCGCAGAGAACGAAGAAGAAGAAGATCGCGGAGAGTACGGCGAGGGGCAGTTCGCCGCGCTCCATGTTGAGGAGGCGCGCCGCGATGCCCTGATCCTGCGTCGTCGAGTCTGCCATGCGCCCCCCGATTCTCCGCGACGGTGCCGCCTCGCGCCGTGCCCCGTCGAGGAAACGAAGCACGCCGGGAGGCGTGGATGGCCGTCCCGGAGGGCCCCGGCGGTGATGTGGGTTCGATGTAGGCAGGGCGCCGGATCAAGTCAAGCCGATGAGCGAAGGGGGCGCCTTCATGGGCGCCTGCGACGACTTCGCGAGATTCCCTTTGCGCGCCCGCCCGCTACGGCTACCATCAGGACTGCGAGCCTTCCATCGCCCATGCCGGAGGTCATCCGATGAACCTGTCCACCTCGCGCCTTCTCCATTTGCGGAGCCTGGGATCGCGTGTCCGCGCCCGACCGACGAGCCCTCTCCCACTCGTCCTGCTGGCCGTTCCGCTCGCGCTCTCGTGTGCGCCCGCGGCCTCCGCGCAGGCGCCCGAACTCGTGTTCCTGTCCAACATCACCGGGACCTCGGATGGCGACCGCGCCCTCACCACCATCGAGGAGCAGACCACGGCCACGCTGGATGCCCTGGGGAGGGAACTCGCTGGGCGCGGGCTCGGATACGAGGACGTCGTCGCCGTCAACGTCTTCCTCCGGGACACCCGTCATTTCCAGGGGATGAACGGGGTCTATCGCACCTATTTCACGGAGAATGCGCCCACGCGCGCGACCGTGGAGGCCGACCTGCCCGATGTGGGCGCGCTGATTCAGATTTCGGCGGTGGCCACCCCGGACGACACCGAGGTCATTTCTCCGTCGGGGCTGCGATCGCCGGCGCTGCCCTACTCGTGGGGGATCCGGGCGGGCGATGTCCTGTTCATCGCGGGCGCCACGAGCCGCGATCCCGAGACCTACCAGCCGGTGCGGGGCGACGTGCGGGTGCAGACCCGGCGCGTGTTCGGCAACATCGGGATGATCCTCGAGTCGGCGGGCATGGACTACGGGGATCTGGTCAGCTGTCAGGTCTTCCTCGACGACGTGCGTCTCTGGGGCGACATGAACGAAGCCTACCGCGAGTTCGTCGCCGCGGACGATCCCCCGGCCCGTGCGGCCGTGCGCGGCGGACTCATGAATTCCGACTTCCTGGTGGAGATCCAGTGCGTCGCGGAGGCTTCCGACGCGCGCGCGGTGGTTCGTCCCGCCGGGCAGGGCCCGGGCCGGGCGCCGCTTTCGCCGGCGATCGATACGGGCGAGCGGCTGTGGCTGTCGGGGATGCTGGCGGCGGGGGAGGACATTCCGGCGGAGACACGCAACACGCTGGACAGGTTGGGTGCGACATTGGAGGCTGCCGGGTTGGATTTTTCCAACGTGGCCGACATTTGGGTCTACCTAACGGACGTGCGCGACGCGGAAGCCGTGCTGGATGTGCTGGGCGAAATGATGCCCGAGGGAGCCCCGGAGCCGACGGTGGCGGGCCTACCGCTGGTGGGCCGTCTCGGCGTGGAGATTCAGATGATGGCGGTCCGCTGACATGGGCATGAAGCCGAAGCCCCTCAGCGTTGCGCTCCTGGGGACCGGGCGCATCTCGGAGACCCAGCTGGCTCCGGCCTTGGCCGCCGCCTCCGGGCTTCGGCTGTGGAGCGTGCTGAGCCGGGACCGCGGTCGGGCGAACGACTTCGCGCGGCGCCATCGGGCGAGGGCGCCGGAGCCGGGCCACGACCGCCTGGACGAAATGCTGGCCGATCCGGGGCTCGACGCGGCGCTGATCGCCACGCCGGACGCCCTGCACGCCGGCCAGGCGCTCGAGGCCATCGCGGCGGGGAAGCATGTCTTCATGGAGAAGCCGATGGTGACCTCCTCGGCGGACGGGCGCCGCGTGGTGGAGGCCGCCCAGGCCGCCGGCGTCACGGTGGGGGTCGCCTACCACCTGCGCTGGCACGGGGGCCACCGCGCGATGGAGCGGCTCATCAGGGGCGGCGCGCTCGGCGCGCTCCGGCACATGCGGGTGCAGTGGACCTGGCCGGCCCCCGACGACTCCAACTGGCGCGCCGGGTCGGATGTGGGCCGCTGGTGGAGCCTCGCCGGGGTGGGCACCCACTGCCTCGACATGATCCGCTGGTTCATGGTGCCGGGCTGCGGCGAGGTCGTGGAGGTGCGCGCGGTGACCAGCAACGCGGTGTGGGGCGGACCCCGTGACGAGACCGCCCTGGTGGCGCTGACCTTCGAGTCGGGAGCCACCGCGGAGTTCTGCTCCTCGGTGCAGTTCGAGTCGCCCTCGCGCGTGGAGGTCTACGGCGACCAGGGATACGTCATCGCCAACCACACCCTGGGGCCACGGGGCGCGGGCACGGTGTTCACCAGGGCGGGAATGGTGCCCTACGTCGTCCAGAACCCCTACGTGGGCGAGTTGGCGGATTTCGCCGCGGCGGTGCGAAATGGACGCCCCCCGGCGGTCGACGCGCGCGAGGGCCTTCGAAACGTGGAGCTGCTGGAGGAGATCAAGTGATGGCCGGGAAGACGGGACCAACCTCGCCGCGCGCGTGGACGAGAGCCGCGCGATTGAACGTGCGGTCTCTCGCAACCTCAGCCGCGGCTCTGGCGGCCGCACTGGCCGCGACCAGCTGCGACGCTCCCGCCCCCGCCCCCATCGACGTGGTGGAAGCCACCATCGCGGGTGTGCGGGAGGCCATCTTCTCCGGCGCGACCACCTGCCGCCTGGTGGTCGAGGCCCATCTGGACCGCATCGAAGCCTACGAGGACCGCATCAACGCGATCACGGTGGTGAATCCCGCCGCCCTCGACCGCGCCGACGAGCTGGACGCGGCGCTGACCGCCGGCGAGGAGCCCGGTCCCCTCTTCTGCGTGCCCGTCCTGGTGAAGGACAACTTCGACACCCACGACATGGTGACCACGGCCGGCTCGATCGGGCTCGCCGCGAGCGTCCCGCCCGACGACGCCTTCATGGTGCGCCGCATCCGCGAGGAGGGCGCCATCGTGGTGGCCAAGACCAACATGGCCGAGTGGGCCTTCAGCCCGCGCCAGTCGGTGAGCTCGTCGTTCGACACCACCCGCAACGCCTACGCGCTGGACCGCGTTCCGGCCGGCTCGAGCGGGGGCACCGCCTCGGGGGTCGCGGCCAGCTTCGGCCTGATCGGGCTCGGGAGCGATACCGGCAACTCCATCCGCGGCCCGTCCTCGCGCCTGGCGCTGGTGGGCATCCGCTCGACCATCGGCCTCACGAGCCGGGACGGCGTGGTGCCGCTCGCCTTCGACCGCGACATCGCCGGCCCGATGGGGCGCACCGTGGAGGACGTGGCCCGGCTCTTCAACGTGGTGGCGGGCCACGACCCGGCCGATCCCTACACGGAGGCGGGGCGGGGCCGCAAGGAGGACGACTACACCGGCTTCCTCGACCCGAACGGCCTCGAGGGCGCGCGCATCGGGGTCCTTCGCGCCCTGGTCGACACCGAGGACGCCGACGAGGAGGTCGTCGCCGTCTTCGAGAACGCGCTCGGGGAGCTGGCCGGGCTCGGCGCCGAGATCGTCGATCCCCTCGGCTTCGACCTGCAGGCGCAGCTGGAGCGCGAGGGCATGTCGTGCCGGCGCTTCCGCTACGACATGCATGTCTATCTGCGGTCGCTGGGAGACGCGGCCCCGTTCACGGATGTGCTGGCCGTGCTCGAGACCGGGGAGTTTGGGGAAGACGCGGAGAGTGGTCTGCGCCGCTCGGAGGACATGCCGCTGGACATCCCCCCGGCCGAGTGGGATCCACCCTGCCCGGACTATCTCGAGAACGAGCAGCGGCAGGGCTACCTGGCCGACCTGACGGAGGCCATGGATGCCGCCGGAGTGGACGCCGTCGTCTATCCCACCTGGCTGAGCCCGCCCGCGCACATCGACCGCGGCAACGAGGAGTACGGCGGCGACAACAGCCAGCGGGTCGCGCCCGCCACCGGGATGCCCGCCATCACGGTGCCCATGGGGTTCACCGAGGGCACGCACCCGGCGGGACTGCAGATCCTGGCGCGTCCCTACGAGGAGGGCCTGCTCTTCCGCCTCGCCTACGCGTACGAGCAGGGGACGCGCCATCGCCGCCCGCCGCCGGGGTTCCCGGAGCTCGGGCCTCCTTGACCTTGGCGGGATCGCCAGTTAGTCATGATTATGACTAATCCATATCCGTACGGGGAGAAGGGCAATGGTTGCCGTTAACGTGCACGAAGCCAAGACGCATCTGTCCCGGCTGTTGGCGAGGGTGGAAGAGGGCGAGGAAGTCGTGATTGCGCGGAATGGCAAACCGGTCGCCAGGCTCGTTGCGCACCGGAGCGGAAGGGGCAGACGACGCTTCGGCGCCCTTCGAGGGCGGCTCGTCGTTGATGACCGCTTCTTCGATCCCCTGCCGGAGTCCGAGCTGGCGTCGTGGGAGTCCTGACGACCCTTGCGGATTCTCCTCGATACGCATGCGTTCCTGTGGTGGCTCGCCGGGAGCGACAGGATGTCCGAGACCGCGCGGATCGCCGTCGCCGAACCGGCCAACGCCATCCTGGTCAGTACCGCATCGGCCTGGGAGATTACCACCAAGCACCGCCTGGGCAGGCTGCCGGGCGCCGATGTGGTCGCGGCCGATGTCCAGGCCGCCATCGAAGACCAGGGCTTTCAGCAGCTCCCGATCACGGTTGCGCACGCCGAACGTGCGGGGAGACTTCCCGGTCTCCACCGGGATCCGTTCGACCGCATGCTGATCGCCCAGTCTCTCGCCCACGATCTCCCGCTCGTTTCCATCGAGTCACTCTTCGACGGATATGGCATACGGCGCATCTGGTAGCAGCGCCCACCGCGGTCCGGAAGGGTTGAGGTGAGCGCACGATGATCCGCCGCGTCCTCGAGCGCACCTTCGGCTACTCCGGGTTCCGGGGGCAGCAGGAGGAAGTCATCCGCCACATGGTGGA
>JAAXGM010000096.1:2795-13786 GCA_012267435.1 Gemmatimonadota bacterium | reverse complement strand
CTCGCCGAGGGCGGAGGTGGCTGCGGCAAAGTCGCGTCCGCCCACCATGTCGAACCACCGCCAAGGATCGAGGCGGGGGATCCGGATCCCTCCCTCCTCCACCGTCTCCACCGTGATGGGACGACCCTTCGGGGTCATGGCGACGAGCTTGGCGATCTCCTGCGCCAGTACGCCCATGTCCGATCCGACCGCCGCCGCCAGCGCGCGCGCGGCGTCTTCGTTCATCTCCGCGCCGTGCCGGTCGTGGCACCACGAGACCAGGAAGCCGGGCAGGTCGTTGGCCCGCACGGGACGGAACTCCAGCGAGCGCGCCGCGCGCGCGATGTCCCGGTAGAATCGCGCCCTGGAGCGCGCCGGCTGCGTGGCGGTCAGAATCAGGGCCAGTCCCTCCGGGGGCGACGCGGCCGTGTCGAGCACGAGCTTGCGCGCCGCCGGAAGCGGGGCCAGCGCCTCCGCGCCATTGACCAGCACCACCCGCCACTCGGCCATCATGGGGGGCGTGGCCAGCACCGAGGCGAAATCGCGCACGTCGAGCTCCGGGCCGGACATGACATCGAAGTTGAAGTCGCGGTTCGCGGGGTCGAGGTGCGCCTCGGCGATCTCCCTCGCAGCCTCCCGCTTGCGGAAGTCGTCCTCGCCGTGGAGGTAGAAGACGCCACCCCTCCGCCCGCCGAGCGCGCGCCGGTAGCTGGCGGGGATCATTGCCTGCCGGGACGCGGATTCCCGGTCAGCGCTGGGAGAGGGCCGAGTATTCGTACAGCGCGCGGGTGGTCCACAGGTCGTCGCCGTCCAGACCGGGGTCCAGGAGGCGAATGTTGCGATACCGTACGGTGGCGGATGGAGCAGCCGCCCGCTGCGAGGGGGGCTCGGAGACAACGATGGGGGGAAGCGCGACTTCGGGAGTCTCCCGAACGAGTTCCGGTCCCCATACGGCCAACGCCAGCAGAATCGTGGCGGCGAACGCCACTCCCAGGCGGGTGAAGGAGGCGCCGCGGCGGCGGCGCGCGAGGTCCTCCTGGATGTGGTAGATGCGGTGCTGGAGTCGGGGATGGAAATCTTCGCCAACGGCCACGCTGGGGACGGCGCGCAGCAGCGCCAGGCTCCGCTTCACGGTATCCGCGTAGCGCCGGCAGCTCGGGCACTCCGCAACGTGCTGCTCGAACACGCCCGCATCGGTCGCCTCGCCGTCATGGAACTCGGAGAAGCGCTCCAGAAAGCCGTTGCATTCCATGTCCGTTCTTGTACTCGCGATCCTTGCGACTCTTTTCTTGCGAGCCTGCGCTCGCTCAACCTTGGCGCGGCGATCCGAACCCGCTCCGGTGGGCCCGTTGATCCCCGTCGAGTTCTGTACTTGAAGTACAACGCTCGGGTTCCCCCGCGGGCTCGCGGGAAGGAGACTCCGGACAAGGCGATGGAAGATCTGCTACCGGAGGGGCCGCGAAGGGGTTCCCACCCGGGCTTGCCAGGATCTGGCGGGCCGGGATATCGCGGGCGCGCGGCCCGCGGCGCGAATGGCGTCCGGGAGGGCAGGCTCGGGAGTCGAGCTGGGTGAGGCGTTCGTCGCGGGTTCAGTCCAGCATGGGTGCGACGATACGGGCGAAGTTGTTTCGCGCCCGGTTCAGGCGGCTCTTCACCGTGCCCAGGTTGACCGCGGTGATCTGGGAGATCTCCTCGTAGGTCTTTCCCTGGAGTTCCCGCAGCACGAAGACCACCCGGTGATGCTCGGGCAGCTCGCCGACGGCCTTTTCGACGACCTTTCGGAGGTGTCGCTTACGGTACAGGTCGTCGGGCCTGTAGGAGTTGTCCTCCCACTCCAGCGGCCGGTGGTCCGCCTCCCAGTTCTTCTTGATGGTCTGGAAGAAGACGAGGGGGTTTCGCGAGCGGTTGCGCAACTCGTTCTTCGCCAGGTTGCTGGCGATGGTGTAGATCCAGGTGGAGAACTTCTTGGTGGGATCGAAGCGATGCAGGTGGCGGTAGACCCGGATGAAGGTCTCCTGTACCAGGTCCTGCGCCCGCTCCCGGTCGCCAATGGTCCGGTAGACGAAGTTGACCAACCGATTGTCGTAGCGGTCCACAAGGATTCCGAAAGCTCGCTGCTCGCCTTCCAGGAACCGCTTCACGACCGCGCTGTCGTCCAGCTTCTTGAGGGCGTCCCGGGTCTCGTGGGCCGGCCTCGCGGGCTTCATTGCCAAGCTCTTTTCGGTATTCATGTGGCTCCGCCGCCAGACGTGGCTCCTCGTTCCCTCGAAGGACACTCTTGCATGCAGGTTTCGTACCAGCCGAATCACGCGTTCTCCCCGGACACGCGCCCCAATTGCGTCCCCGGTGGAGGACCGCCGCCTTCCTCCCGGTGGACGGCGCCGTCCCCGGCCGAGGTTCCGCGGAAGGCGGCGGTGAACAGGAGAGCCGCGACCGTCTTGCAGTCCACGATCTCGCCTGTGCGCACCATCTCCAGGGCGCGCGAAAACGGAAACACGTGCACGGTGATGAACTCGTCCGGGTCGCGGGCGGCGTCTCCAGCCGAGAGGCCGGTGGCCAGAAACAGGTGGATGACCTCGTTGGTGAAGCCGGGCGTCGTGAAGATTCCGGTCAGGTAGTCGATTCGGTCCGCGGCGTATCCGGTTTCCTCCGTCAACTCCCGCCGCGCGCATTCCGCCCAGGCCTCGTCCGGCCCCTGGGGTAGCCCGGCCGGCACTTCGTACAGGTATCCGCCAGAGGCGTAGCGGTACTGCCGGAGCAGCAGAATCGCGGGATCGGGCGACCCGGGCGGGTCTACGAAGGGCACCACCGCGGCGGCGCCGGGGTGCCGGATGAGTTCCAGGCTACCCTCCGATCCGTCCGGAAAGCGCACGCGGTCGATGGACAGGTGGACCACCCGTCCGTCATGCACAACGCGGCTTGACAGGTGTCCCGTCCCGTCCGGTCCCGGAACCGCGGCCGGCCCCGGATGGCCAAGGGTGTCTCCTCCCGGATACACCGCCCGACCGGCGGACGCCGCGTATGGGTGCGACTTCGGTTTGCGCGACACGGCTTCTCCCTTCAGGTCACCATGCTCCGCGTTCCGAGGGCGCCAGCGAACCCGCCCCCGGGCGCGAGGGGCCGTAACGAGGACGGCTGCCTTCCGGACGTTGGGCGCGACTGCGCGGCCAGGGGTTGCCCGGAGAGGGCGCCGACCGCCCGGATCAGAAGTCGTGGTGGACTTCGACCGGACCGAGGGGTTCGAGTTCCGGCGCCACCCGGTCGGCGTCGCCCGCCACCACCACCGTGAGGGCGTCCGGGTGAAGCCGGCTGCGGGCCGCGCGCGCGACGTCCTCCACCTTCACCGCCCGCACCCGCTCGCGGAAGCGCGCGTGATGGTCGGCGGAGAGGCCGTGCACGAACACCCGCGCGATGCCGGACGCGACCTGGGCCGTGGTTTCCATGCTGAGCGGAAAGATGCCCGCCAGGTAGTCGCGCGCGCCGCGCACTTCGGCGGGCGTGGGCCCGCTGGCGACCAGCGCCTCCGTCTCCGCGAGCACCTCGCGGACGGCCGCCGCGGTGACTTCGGTCGCCACCGCCGTCGCGATGCGAAACATTCCGCCCGCGCGCCGGAGGAGGAAGCGCGAGCTCACGCCGTAGGTGAAGCCCTTGTCCTCCCTGAGGTTGAGGTTGAGGCGACTGGTGAAGGCGCCCCCGAGGACGGAATTGAGCACGATAAGGGGGAAGAAGTCGGGCGTCGCGCGCGGCACGCTGGCATGGCCGATGCGCAGCTCCGACTGAACCGCGCCCGGGCGATGGACGATCACGATGCGGCGCTCGCCGAAGCGGGGCCCGGCCGTGGCTTCGACCGTAGTGGCCCGCCCCCGCCAGCTGCCGAAGCACTCGGCCGCGAGATCCGTCACTTCCACTTTCGCGACATCGCCCGCCACGATCAGCGCAGCGCCGTGCGGCCGGTATCGGCTGGCCGCGTAGTCGGTCACATGGGTGCGCTCCAGGCCCGCGACCGTCCCTTCCGTTCCCGCCATCGGCCGCCCATAAGTGGTGCCTTCGGCGAAGAAGAAGCGGGCCGCGGCGGCGGTGGCGAGCTGAGCGGGATACATCCTGCGTTGCCGGATCCCTCCCAGTTGCTGCTCGCGGGTGCGCTCAACCTCTTCACCCGGATACCCGGGAGTCAGGACCACTTCGGACAACAACCGGAGCGCACGCGGGAACCGGTCGACGGCGCAGGTCAGCGACACCACGGTGGAATCCCAGCCGGTCGAGGTCGCCAGGTGCGTGCCCATGTCCTCGAGGGCGCACGCCAGCTCCACCGCCGACCGGTGGACGGTCCCGCCATGAAGCGCCTTGCCGGACAGCACCGCGAGCCCGGCTCGCGGCCCGGCGACCGTCGCCTCGCCCGCATCCATGACCAGGAGAGCGGTCACCAAGGGAACCCCGTGCCGGCGCGCGGTTCGCACCTCCAGTCCGGCATCGAGACGCGCGGCGTGCACCGGCGGAAACGCGAAGGGTGTCACCGGCCCCGGCCCCGGCGGCGTGCGAGGGAAGCGCGCGGGGCTCACGCCGATGCCCGGGGCACGTAGGTCAGAATCGCCCGGTTCTCCGGCCCGAGGCGCTCGCCGACCAGGGTTTCCACCGCCTCCGGGGTCACCGCGCGCAGCCGATCGATCTCCGTGGAGATTCTGGCCGGATCTCCGAACTGGGTCGCAAACATCGAGAGCAGGTCGGCGCGCTGGGCCGCGACCTCGAGTTGCCCCAGGATGGCGGTCTCGGCCATCGCCACGGCCCTGGCGACGTCCTCGGACGAGATCGTGCCCAGCCCGTCGATCTGCCCGACGACGGCCGCCGCCAGCTCCTCGGGATCGACTCCGACGTTGCCGGTGGCCTGAACCAGCATCATCGCGGCTCCCGTCATCAACGGAAAGACGTGTGCCGCGACGTCCTTGGCAAGCCGTTGCTCCAGCACCAGCGAGTGGTGGAGACGCGACGCCCGTCCCCTGCCCAGAATGTCGCCCGCGACATCGGTCGCATGGAAGGCGGGATCGTCGAAGGCCGGCACGCGCATTCCGGCGTAGACCCGCGTGAGCGGCACATCGGCCTCTACCGTCTGGTTGGCATCGACTTGGTTCTCACGCTCCGCGTCCGCGTCTCCGGGGATCATCCGGGTGCCCGCTCCCGGAGGGATGTCGCCGAAGTAGCGCTTGATCCACTGGAGCGCGCGCGTGGACTCGAAGCCGCCGCAGATCGTGAGGACGGCGTTGTCGGGAGCGTAGTAGGCGCGAAAGAACGACTCGAGATCGCCGAGCGTGAACCCGTCGATGTCCTCCAGGGAGCCGATGACCGGATGGCGATAGGGGTGGTCCGGCGGATAGACCATCGCCAGCATGCGCTCGTCCCAGTCTCCGTAGGGCTGGTTGTCGTAACGCTGGCGGCGCTCGTTCTTCACGACGTCGCGCTGGTTCTCGAGCTTCTCGGCGGTGAGTGCGGGAAGCATCCATCCCATGCGATCCGCCTCGAGCCAGAGCGCCAGCTCCAGATGATGCGAGGGGAGGGTTTCGTAGTAGTTGGTCCGGTCGAACCAGGTGGACGCGTTGGCCGACCCGCCCACGCCCTCCAGCAGCTCGAAGTGCTGGTTGCCGGCCACGTGGCGGGAACCTTGGAACATCATGTGCTCGAAGAGATGGGCGAGGCCGGTCTGCCCGGAGCCTTCGTTCCGGGAACCCACGTCGTACCAGAGGTTGACCGCGACGATGGGCACGGAGGGCTCCGGGGAAAGGACGATCCGGAGTCCGTTCTCCAGGCGGTGCTCTTCGCAGGGGACGGAGATCACGGGTGCTTCCCGGGCGGCGGAAGGCGAGGCGTTCAGCTGCCGAACTTCGCCAGCCGCCCGGCGTGAGCCAAGGCCAGCGACATGATGTGCCGAGCGGCGATGGCGCCCACATCGCCCTGCCGGCACGCGTTCTCGGTGAAGCTGCGCCCCGTCGGTCGGGCGTGGCGCGACCGGATCAGGAGCGGCACCGCGTGCCAGGAATGACCGGCCATGATCGCGGGGGTGCTGTGGTCACCGGTGACGATCACCACACCCCCGTCGTCCAGCTCCGGGAGAAGACGGTCCATCGCCTCGATGGCGGCGACCTTGCCCTCGAAATCCCCGTCCTCCCCTCGGGAATCCGTGGCCTTGTAGTGGAAAAAGCGGAAGTCGGCGTGTCCCGCGGCGCCCTGCATCAGCTCCACCGCTTCGTCATCGGAGGCCGGGATTCCGGCGAGTTCCATCCCGACGAGACTGGCCACCCCCCGGTACATGGGATAGCGCGCCACAGCCACCGCCTTGAGCCCATATCGCCGGGCAAAGCCGGGTGGCGCGCGGTATTCGGCGAATCCGCGGGCGAGAAGCCCGTTGGCGACAGGCTCGTTCGCCAGCACCTCCGCCGTCCGCGCGAGAACCTGGCTGGCGATCCGGGCCGTGCGCGCCGACGCCGCGTCCCCCTCGGGCGTCCTGGGAGGTCGGGGCGGAATGCCGGTGCGCTGCGGGTCGGTGTCGGACACGTCCGCACCGAGATCGTCGCCGCGCAGCACCATCACGGCGCGGTGCTCCATGACGTGCTGGAAGTGGAGAGCCACCCCGGGCGGCGCGGTCACGCCGTCCTGCAACCGGCGCACCAGCCTCCGACCCTCCGCGTTGTCGGGGCGGCCCGCGCGGCGGTCGGTCACGCGGCCCCGCCCGTCCAGGGTGGCCAGGTTGAGCCGGGCCGCCACATCCCCTTCACGCAGGAGAATCCCGACCCCCAGCGCGGCCGGCACACCGCGTCCGATCACGTGGCGGGCGGGGTCGTACCCGAACAGGGCGAGGTGGGCGGGGCCGCTCCCGGGCGTGACCCCGGGGGCGACCGGCACGTGCATGCCCAGCGAACTCTCCGCGGCCATCGCGTCCAGGTTTGGCGTGGTCGCGGACTCCAGTTCGGTCAAGCCCGTGGCGGGGTGGGGGAGCCCGCCGACCCCGTCGACCACGATCAGGGTGATCGCTTCGCCCCCCGGCATGCGCTCGACCAGGTCGTCCGGGAACCGCGTCACCCCGCCCACGCCGTCCACCCTCCGTCCGTCATCCGCATCCTGAGCCTCGGAGATCGTTGCCTGCCTGCCCACCGCGAGCGCCTGCGCGCGGGACCGTACCGTGAACCAGGTTCATCAGCGAGCCGGACGCGGGCAACCCTGTCCACGCCGCGCGCGCGGCCGGGCTCGCTCGCCGGGACTTGTTTCGGTAGCAGGCCCGCGCCGCTCACGATACAATGTACGAAGGAGGAAACCACGGACCGCAGCCGCCAGCCGGCTCCGGTCCCCGCGGGAGGAGGTATCATGACGACTCGACCCCTGTTCGCTTTCTGTGTCCTGGCGACGTTGCTGGCCGCCGGCTGCGCGGGACAGCGACGCGCGCCCGTTGGCATCGGCGCCGAGCCATCGCGGGATGTCACCATCTTTGTGGACAACCTCGACTTCAACGACGCACGCATCTACATCTCGACCGGCGGCGGGCGCACCCGGCTGGGAAGTGTTTCCGGCAAGACGCGCCAGCGCTTCACACGCGAGTGGAGGCTGCCCACGATCGCCTTCGAGGTGGATCTGCTGGGCGGTGGCCGCATCCACCGGACCCAGGAACTGGCGGTCAGCGCGGGCGAAGTCTTCGATCTCCTGATCCAGGCCGGCTACGTTCGCCTCATCCCCAGAGGTCGCTGAACCATGCGAAAGACACATCAGCGGGCCGGCCGGGCGATGATTGCGGCACTCGCCCTGGCCGCGGCGATCCCCATGTCCGCCAGCGCGCTGCAGCAGGAGCTTCCCGCCGGGCTCGCGCTCAGCGTGGTGGACGTGGAGTTCCTGGAACGCGCCGACAATTCGCGCATCTACATGATGGACTCCACCTTGGCGCGCATCGACGAGTTCATCGACTTCGGCTGTCCCACCTGCCGGTCCTTCTACATTCTGCGCACCGATTCGCTGAAGACGTACCTCGTCGACAACGGGAGGGCGAACTTCGTGGTGCGCATGTTTCCGCTGGCCCGCTTCATGCGCGGGTTTCACGCCGCCGAGGCTGCCCTGTGCGCGGGTGGCCTGAACGACCGCCAGGGCTTCGAGGCGATGCAGCACCGCCTCTACATGAACCAGAGCGTGTGGCAGCCCCTTCAGGACCCGATCCCCGTCTTTCTCCAGTTCGCGGCCGACATCAACCTGCCGCTGGAGGAGTTCCAAGCCTGTCTCATCCGCGACACGGTCGCGCCCCTCATCCTGAGCGACATGAACCTGGCCCAGGTGCTGACAGTGGAGGGAACGCCCACGTTCGTGGTCAACCGGGGCGGGGAGCTGACCGGGGAGGTCAAGCTAACCGGCGAGGAAGGCATCTCGTCGTTCGAAGAAGCGGTTGCGCGACTCTCGGGGCCGGGAAGTTAGCTTAGTCCAGTTAGTCTAGCTAACCCCTAAGCTCGCGGGCTCCCGCCCTATCCGACGGATCACACGCTCCCCGCCAGCCGCCGCGCCCTTCCGATGACTCGTCGAGCGTACCCCGCCAGAGCTTCTTCGCCGAGGCCAGGCGAGACGAGTTCCTCCACGGTAGCCAGCCCAGCCTCCTCCGCAGAACCGCACAGCTCGCGAACCCGCCGGCGGACGAACCGGGCGGACAGGTCCGCGCTCGCCGCAAAGCGGTCCCAGTCGCCGCGTCTCAACTGCCTCAGTCTGCCGCGCCCGGCGATTCTCATGGCCAACATCGGCGACAGATCACGATAGGCGATCGTCGACAACAGGTCATAGAGCGGTGCGACTTCGATGGATCCTTCGGCGCGGGCAAGCAAGCTGTAGTTCTTGCCGTGCGCGTCCGCGTTGCCAAGGAGCATCTGGAGGATCGCCGCATCCAGCAGTTTGAGGACCTCGCGTGCCGGACGTGTGCAGACGCGGCGAACCAGATCGAAGCACCGGGCGAAGGTGGGCCCTCCCTCGGAGGCGTATTTCCGCGCGGGCGGAACTCCGAGAGCCTGACAGAAATCCTCTTGATGAAGACGTTTGATCGTACCGTCGCCCTCCATACGCCGGTCGTATCGTTCGACGAGCAGAAAAGACCGGCTGGCGGCCACGCCGGGCTGGACGGGAGCCACCGATAGCCCCATGCGTGCGGCGAGACGCATGGCGAACGCCTCGTTCTCCGTTATCGCGGGGAAGCGAGCGCTGGATGGCTTGAGGATATGCGTGCTGGGTTGCCCAGCGGACGGGAGTGCGATGGCGCCCTTGATGACGATCACCGGCATCTTGGATTGAGCCCCCGCCAGGGAAAGGCGAAGGCTGTCCCGACGGGCCGCAAGAAACGGTCGGGTTCGGATGGCGTCGAGCAGCTGAAGGAGCGCTTCATCCGACAGGAGGTCGGGCGGTTCGAGCGCGCGGCGTGGAGGAGGCGCCTCGCCGTCGGGCCAAAGCGAGAGCGCCCCGGCCACCTCCGCTCCGAGTGCCGCGAGCAATCCAAACGTATTCCCGGGCGAAACGCCGAGAGCCGCGGCCACGGCATCTCGCTGTGCTCCTTCCGGTAGCAGACCCTCGAAGAAGGGCAGGCATTCCCGCGAGCTGAAGGACCTCTGCCGCTTCGGCAGGGAAAAGGACACGGGCGGAGCGGAATCCTCGGCCACCCAGCGGGGCGCATAGGCGAACCGAATGGCGCCGTGCCGGTCGAGGGCCAGCGAGCCCACGACTTCGCGGTCCCACCATACCGTCAGCGAGCGCGTCATGCGTCAGGCAAGTCCCCAGGCGGGTCGGGCGACTTGATGCTCAGTTCGCAACCCAGGGCGGCGAGCACCGCGAGCACCTTGCCAACCTGCGCAGTCTTCTTGCCCGCCTCAAGCTCGGAAAGAAAGCGCGGCCCCACGTTGGCGGCCCCGGCCAACTGGTCCTGGCGGAGACCCTGCGCTTGGCGGATGGCGCGGACGATCCTTCCGATTTCCCCGGGAGTCATGGGGGCAGGGGTCATGGGAAACGCCTCGATGAAGGATGGGAGCGCCGTGCGCTGATTCATTCCCGATCGGGAACATAGAGCCGCGGTCGCTCTTGAGCCAACCAGCGCATTCCCGAGCGGGAAGAAAGTTTTGCGACGATCTTCGGCAACGGGAGAATTGCCGGTCGGAGAGAGTGGCGCGCCCCTACTCCTTCGCGGGCAGCCCGGGCTCGGTCATTCCGCGCACGTCCAGCGCCTCCTCCAGCGTCTCTTCGTCAAGCAGACCTCTCTCCCGCACGACGTCGCGCACCGCCCTGTCCTCGCGGGCGGCCTGCTTGGCCACCGTGGCGGCGTCGTCGTAGCCGATGTAGGGGTTGAGCGCGGTCGCGATCGCGGGGTTCCTGTCGAGCAGTTCGCGGGCCCGCTCCCGGTTGGCCTCGATGCCCGCGACGCACCGGTCCGCGAAGGCGCGGCTCGCCCCCGCGAGCAGCGTGATCGATTCGAGCAGGGAGTGAGCGATGACCGGCAGCATCACGTTCAACTCGAAGTTGCCGCGCCCGCCCGCGATGGTGACGGCGGTGTGGTTCCCGGCCACGCGGGCCGCGACCATCATCAGCGCCTCCGACATGACCGGGTTCACCTTGCCGGGCATGATGGAACTCCCCGGTTGCACGGCGGGAAGCCGAATCTCGCGAATGCCCGAAGTCGGGCCCGATGAGAGCCAGCGAATGTCGTCGGCGATCTTCATCAGGCCGGATGCCGCGGCGTTCAGGGCTCCGGAGGCGCTCACGCAGGCGTCCTGCGAGCCCTGCGCCGCGAAATGGTTCTCCGCTTCCCTGAACGCGAGCCCGGTCTCGCGGGAGAGATGTTCGATGGTGAGGCGCGCGAAGTCGGGATGCGTGTTGATGCCGGTTCCGGTCGCGGTGCCCCCCAGCGCGAGTTCGGCCAGGTCCGCCGAGGCGTGCCGCAGGCGCTCGATGGCGCGCGTGACCTGCATCGCGTAGCCGCCGAACTCCTGCCCCAGCCGCACCGGGGTGGCGTCCATCAGGTG
>JAAXGM010000096.1:0-2717 GCA_012267435.1 Gemmatimonadota bacterium | reverse complement strand
GGGATCACGTCGTTGGAGGACTGGCCGAAGTTGACGTGGTCGTTGGGATGCACGACGGCGTCGCCGGAACCTTCCAGGATGCGGTTGGCCAGCGTCGCGATCACCTCGTTCGCATTCATGTTCGAGGATGTCCCGGAGCCGGTCTGGTAGACGTCGAGCACGAACTCGCCGTCCCGGTCGCCGCGGACGACTTCGGCGGCGGCCTCGGCGATCACCCGCGCCGTGTGGCCGTCCAGGTATCCCAGTTCGCGGTTGACCCGCGCGGCGGACTTCTTGATCAGCCCCAGCGCCTGGATGAAACGGCGCCCGAAACGCTGGCCGCTGATGGGGAAGTTCTCGAAGGCGCGCTGCGTCTGGGCCCCGTAGAGGGCATCGGCGGGAACGTGAACTTCACCCAGCGAATCACGCTCGACGCGAGACCGGTTGGACATGCGGGGAACCTCCGGATGTTTCGGGATGCAGGCTTTCCTTTTCACGCTTCCAAGATAATTGTCCCGGCGTGCGACGGGGCGAGTGCGCGGGTGTTGCCTGTAGCTTGCGTGGCCGCCTTCGCCCGGGTGGCGGCGCCCCGCCGCATAACGATGTCTTTCGGGTCTGACTCGGAGAGCTGCTGATGCGCATCATCATCTACGGAGCCGGCGCTGTCGGCGGTTACTACGGGGCGCGGCTTGTCCAGGCGGGCGAAGAGGTCGTCTTCGTCGCGCGCGGACGTCAGCTGGCCGCGTTGCGGTCCGGCGGCCTGCGGGTGGAGAGCATCCATGGGGACGCGCGCCTGGAGCGCGTCGCCGCCACCGATGACCCCGCGTCGCTCGGGAAGGCGGACGCCGTGCTGGTCACCACCAAGACCTGGCAGGTCGAGGCGGCTGGCCGGGCCCTGCGGCCGGCGGTGGCGGCCGGCACGGTCGTGGTCCCGCTTCAGAACGGCGTGGAGGCGGCCGCCCAGCTGGAACGGTCGCTGCCGCCCAGAGCCGTGGCCGGCGGCCTGACCCGCATCCTGTGCGAACTGGTCGAGCCCGGCCGCATCCGGCACACCGGCATCGACCCCGTAATCGTGATGGGGGAGCGGGACGGGCGCCGGACCGGCCGCTGCGACCGTCTGGCGGGCGCGCTGGAGCGGGCTCCGGGGGCGTCCGTCGTGGTCTCCGACGACATCGAGGCCGAACTCTGGCACAAGCTCGTCCTCATGGCCCCCGTGAGCGGGGTCTGTTCGGTGGCGCGAATGCCCCTTGGCGCCGTGCTCGCCACCCCGCCCGCCCGCGAGCTCCTGCGCCGCGCGATGGAGGAAACCGCCGCCGTGGCCGCCGCTCGTGGGGTGCGCCTGCCGGACGGCGCGATCGCGGGCGCGCTGTCCTTCTTCGACGGTCTACCCCCCGGCTCCATCCCCTCGATGCATCGCGACATCGCCAGCGGCCGACCCTCAGAGCTGGAGCAGCTGAGCGGCGCGGTGGTTCGCCTGGGTCGCGAGTGCGGGGTGGCCACGCCGGTCCACCAGTTCATGCACGCCGCCCTGCTTCCGTCGGAGCTTGCCGCGCGCGGAGAAGGACCGGGGCGGTAGGCCGCGCCGGAGCGGAATGCGCGCGCGCTTCCGTCCCGAGCATGTCCCCGGAAGCGTCGAACCTTGAACATCCTCTCGTCGAGGCGGCATCTTCAGGCCATGCGCAGGGGTGCCATAGGGTCGCCGTCTCCACCGGTGACCAAGGATCTGGTGCTGGTCGGCGGCGGGCACACCCATGTCGCCGTGCTCAAGCACTTCGGCATGAAGCCGCTTCCCGGGGTCCGGCTCACGCTCATCTCGCGGGAATCGAACGCTCCCTACTCCGGGATGCTTCCCGGGCTGATCGCCGGGCACTACACGTTCTCGGACGCCCACATCGACCTGGCTCCGCTGGCCCGTTTCGCCCGTGCCCGCTTCCTGCGTGATCGGGTGGTGGGAGTCGATCTCGAAAACAAACGAGTGATGTGCGCCGGGCGTCCGCCGGTGGCCTTCGACGTGCTCTCGCTGAATACGGGTTCGGCACCCGGAGTACGCAGAGTTGCCGGCGCCGAGGGCTCGGTCGTCCCGGTCAAGCCCATCGACGGCTTTTTCGCCCGCTGGACACGGCTCCGGGAGCGTGTTGCCGGCGCCTCCGGCCCGGTCTCGGTTGGAATCGTGGGCGGCGGCGCCGGAGGAGTGGAACTCGCGCTCTCGATCCGCTACGGGCTCGCGCGGGCCGCGAGAGCCGCCGGTCGGCGCGGCGACAACGTGCGCATCAAGCTCTTTACCGATTCCAGCGAGATCCTCCCGGCGTATCCCCGGCGCATGCGCGCGCGCTTCGCGCGGATCCTCGAAGACGGTGGCATCGTGGTTCACGCCGATCACCGGGTGGTGCGCGTGGACGGCCCTCGCCTGCACTTCGGGAACGGATCCCGCGCCACCTTCGACGAGCTGCTCTGGGTCACGACCGCGGGAGCCCCGGACTGGCCTCGGGAATCGGGCCTGGAGGTGGACGAGCGCGGCTTCATCCGGGTGCGCGACACCCTGCAGACGCTGGCGCATCCCGATGTCTTCGCCGCCGGAGATATCGCCGCGGTCGAAGGATATCCGCGTCCGAAGGCGGGCGTCTTCGCGGTTCGCCAGGGGCCGCCGCTCGCCCGCAACCTCGAGCGCCGCCTGCGCGGAGCGCCGCTTGCCGGCTTCCGTCCCCAGCGCGAATACCTGAGCCTGATCTCGACCGGCC
>JAAXGM010000095.1 GCA_012267435.1 Gemmatimonadota bacterium | reverse complement strand
GAGGATCCGGGACCGTCGCGCACCTGCTGCGGGCTCGACGGCATCATGGACGCGCGCCGGGTCGCCGATACGCTGGGCATCCCCCATTACGTCTTCGACGTGGAGGAGGAGTTCACCCGCGACGTCATCGACGACTTCGTCTCGGAATACGCGCGCGGACGCACGCCCAACCCCTGTGTCCGGTGCAACTCCAACACCAAGTTCCGGGACCTGCTGCGACGGGGAGAGCTGCTCGGTTGCGATGCCGTCGCTTCCGGACACTACGTGCGCGCCGGAGTCGTGGACGGCGAGACGGCTCTTTTCCGGGGACGCGACCCGGCGAAGGATCAGTCCTACTTCCTGTGGGGCCTTCCGCGCGCGCTGCTGCCCCGCCTGAGGTTTCCGCTGGGCGAGCTCACCAAGCCCGAGGTGCGCGCGCACGCCCGTGAACTCCGCCTCATCACGGCGACCAAGCCCGAGTCGCAGGAGATCTGCTTCGTTCCCACCGGCAACTACCGCGACCTGCTGCGGCGCAAGCTCGGCGAGCACCACGACGCGCTCCGGCCCGGCAACCTGGTGGACACCCGCGGACGAGTCGTGGGCCGCCACCAGGGCTACGCTTCCTTCACCGTGGGACAGCGCCGCGGACTGGGCGGAGGCTTCGACCACAGGCTGTATGTGGTCGAGATTCGTCCGGACTCGCGCGAGGTGGTGGTGGGCGCGAGGGAAGCGCTTGAGTGCCGCAGGCTGCGGGTGGCCGAACTCAACTGGCTCACGGAGGAGCCGCCCGCGGACGGAACCGTCGTGCGCGCCCAGCTCCGCTACCGGGCTCCGGCGGTGCCGGGCCGCGTTCAGCACGCCGGCAACGGTCTCAAGCTGGAGCTGGGGGAGCCCGTTCTCGCGGTCACGCCCGGGCAGTCGGCGGTCTTCTTCGACGAGACCGGGCGGATTCTCGGCGGCGGACGCATCGCCACCGGTGAAGATGCCGGGGGGAGGGGAACAAGTCGCCGGTGAGTCGGCAGGCTGAGGCGGGGGCGGGCGAGCGCCCGAGACAGGCCTTCTCGGCATCGAGGAACCCGGCGGCCGTCCAGAGCCGATTCCGTGACGACTCGACCTTCGTCCTGCGCTGCCAACCCTCAGTCTCGGAGAAGGCGTGCGATTCGTACGTTCGGCGGGCGAAGAGGAGATGATCTCGGGACTCAGGGGGTTACATTCCGTCGAACAATAACGGTTAGCCAGACTAGAAACAGCACACCACCGCCGACCACTACCATGGTAAGTAGCGCGACGAAAGGTGGTCGAGCATCCATGGTAGGACCGGATTGTGTTACGAGACTGATGTCCGAAAACCGAAGGAGGCTGGTTGTGCCGTCATATGGAGCCCAGGTAAGGTGCTGCGTTGGCGCGTTTGGGTTTATGGTAGTCCAAGCCTCGAGTACTTCCTCCGGCCCGAGCGACCAAGATGCCATCAGTCTGCCACCATCCCCGTCGAGGGCAAACAGATCAAGACTTCTCGCGCCCCCTTCGTCCACGTAAAGTATTCCGCGAGACAGTATGCGCTCTCCGGGCAGGACGACGAAGTCTCCCAATAGGTTATAGGACACGCGAGGAGACCGCACGCTCAGCGCTACACTGGATGGCATCGGAAGATTGGTCGGGGTACCATCGTCCTCGGCCAGAAAGGCCCGTAAAGCGCCCTCCGGGATACATCCACGTACAACGACTTCGTATTCATCCGGGCCTATAATCCTCCATATTTCATATCCTTGGATAAAGCCAATATAGAGATCCCCTTGGGGGCCCACTTGCGGGATAAGTTCTAGGACACCGTTTCGGTAAACGGGTGGGCGACCGAACCATTCCGGAGTTTGTCGCAGTAGGACTCTACTGCCGCCGGTATTTGGGTCATATTCAACGAGCACGGGCCGCGGTGGTGCGGGGATCGTGTGAAACAACACTCTGCCCGTTGCGTAAGCCAATGCACCATCTGCAGCCAAACCGTACGGCGAGAAATTTATGGGGAGAGGATCTTCGCGGACAAAAACGCCATCCTCTTGGTAGACGATCATACTCGGACCGGTTGCGTCGGTGACGAACACCCTTCCAACATCATCCGCGACTGCGGCCACGGGATCCTGATATTCGCCCGGGCCTGGTCCCTCACGACCGATGATCCGTATCAAAGTAAGATCCTCGTCAAACAAGAACACGCGGCTCGCGAGTCTGTCGACCCCGATGATCCCACCGTCTGGTGTGAAACGAGCGTAGCTGAGGACTGGTGCCTCTGCGTCGGTAATTGCGGACCGCGTCGCGTAGACCGATCCCACCAACCCGGCCCGATCATGCGGGCAAGCATAGACCGTAGTATGATTTGGAATCTGTGTCCCAATACTACCCGGCGAGACGTGGGTGATACCCAAGATCGACGATGCGAGAAAAAGCCAAGAGTGCATCATCTCAGACGTTTTCATCTCCGACCGATAGGCGTTCCCCATCGCCGTTGTCGGTGTAACAGACGTGAGCTAGCGTGACGGTTGACTGGTATCTGGTGCCATCTCGGCACACTATAAGCGATTCCATGAAAGTTGTTACGCAATTGAATGCTCTGGTCTGGAAAACCCTGATAATCCTGTCGCAAGGAATAAACTGTCCGCCCAAACTCTCGATGTTCGAGGAGAGAATGGATACCATAGATGCGCGTCGTGCTTCTGTCAAGCAAGGCATTGGACAACACCGTAACAATCTTGTAACAAACAACGTTGGATGCGGCGAAGGGAGGGGTTGTGATCGCCGACCGGCTGACGTTCATGGAGTTGCCGGGCCGAGGGCTGGAGAACCGGACGCCGGACGCGGCCACGATATGACCCACCGGCACCGCCCAGCGAAGCCGGGAGTCGTCGAGCGACTCTTCGAGAAGTTCGACCATCATCTGAGTGACCGGGGCTACAAGGCGAAGGGGGACTCTGGAGAACCGGGCAGGGAATCGCCGAACCGGCTGACGCAAAAGAACTTGGACGTCCGCTGGACGAAGAGGAACATCCGGAGCCACTACGGCTACAAGAACCACGTCTCGTGCGGGCGCGCGCCCACATCGGCCTCGGGGATCTGGTATTAATCGAGGGACTCTGAAAAGCCGTCGGGGATCCCCCCGTCAATCCAGAGGCTGCGCTCCCTCCAGAAGACGGAGCAGCTCGCCATCGCTCGCACCGTTCACCAGGGCCTCCGCTCCGGCCTTCCCCGCTGGAACCTCGGCGACCATAGCGCGCCTGGCGGGATCCGAACGGCAGCGGAAGACCACCCGGCCGGGATGCGCGAGCCCGTGGCGACCGGTGGTGGCGAAGGCTTCCCACCTGCGAAACGACCCGTTGCGAATCATGCGCTGCATCCGAAGAGCCTCAGTAGCTGAGTTCGGCGACTTCCGCGAACTGCCGGATGGCTTCCTGGGCGTCCTCCGAGAGCGCTTCCGGGACCTGGACCTGGATTTCGACGATCTGATCGCCGACCCGCGGTCCCTTCCGTATCCCGTGGCCGCGGACGCGAAAGCGCGCGCCCGGCTGCGTGCCCGCCGGGATCTTGACCACGACCCTCTTGCCGTGCACGGTCCTGACCCGAATGCGGGTGCCCATGGTGGCCTGCGCGATGTTCAGGGGCACCGTCGCGTGGATGTCCCGACCGTCCCGTCGGAAGAACCGATGCGGCTTCACCTTGAAGGTGATGATCAGGTCGCCCGGGGTCCCTCCCCTGGCGCCGCGCTCGCCTTGACCGCTCAGCCGCACCCTTGAGCCCGTGTCCACGCCCCGCGGCACGGTCACCCCGATCTTGCGGTTCTGGCGCACCGATCCCGTCCCCTTGCACGCGTCACATGGATCGGTGGGAACCCTGCCCCGCCCCAGACACGCCGGGCAGGGCCGCTTGACCGCGAATCCACCCTGGCCGAAGGAGACGGTTCCGGTTCCCGAGCACTCCTTGCAGCGGGTGGTGGTCGTTCCCGGCCGGGCCCCGTTGCCCCCGCAGGTGGCGCACTCCTCGGTCACGGGAACCGTGATGGTGACGCGTCCTCCCGTCACCGCCACCTCGAAGTCGATGTCCACCACGTATTCGACGTCGTTGCCCTTGCGCGGGCCGGTCGAGGTTTCCCGAGTGGTCTTTCGACCGCCGCGATCGAATATGGAACCGAAGAGGTCGCCGAGCCCCCCCAGATCGTCGAACGAAAACCCCTGCCCGGCGCCCGCCGGCCCGGTGCCGGGGGAGGCGGGCCCTCGCCGGTTGCCGCCCAGGCCGAAGGCGCCCAGGCGCCGCATCTGGTCGTACCGCTTGCGCTTGGCGGAGTCGGAGAGCACCGAGTAGGCCTCGCCCACCTCCTTGAACCGCTCGGAGGCCGCGGCGTCGCCTTGGTTGGCGTCCGGATGGTATCGCTTCGCCAATCGGCGATACGCCTTCTTGATCTCTTCGGGCGTCGCCTTCTCCGAGACACCCAGGGCCTTGTAGTAGTCTTTCGTCGCCGGCGACATCGAGACCCTCGCGTTCCGTCTAGCCGTGCTTGCGCACGCTGACGCGCGCGGGCCGCACCAGGTGGCCCTCCAGCAGGTATCCCCGCTGCAGAACCATGTCCACCGTGTCGTCTTCGTCCTCCGAAGAGGCCGGAGCCATCATGACTGCCTCCATCACGTTCGGATCGAAGTCTTCGCCGGCCGGGTCGAGCACCTCCAAGCCCGCGTCCGCAAGCGCCCGCAGCAGCTTCCGTTCCACCAGGTCGACGCCTTCCACGATGTCCTGCACGGATGCGGTCCTCGGATCCAGCAGGGCAACCCGCTGAAGGTCGTCGACCGACTCCACCAGGCGGCGCACCAGGTCCGCCTGCGCGCGCGCCCAGGTTGCCCGCTTCTCGGCTCGAACCCTCTTGCGATAGTTCTCGAACTCCGCAGCGAGACGCAGATGCCGGTCGTTGAGATGGTCGATCTCGCGCTGGAGATCCGCCTTGGATTCGCCCGGCTCGTCCGGGGAGTCCGGCCCGGCTCCGTCCTCGTGCGTGGCCGCTTCCCCGCCGGTATCGCCCCGCGACCCGTCCTGCGGGGGATCCTCGTCGCGGGAAGCCTCCGGTCCCGGACCATCGGCGCGCGCGTCATCCGGCGGACCGTCGGCCTCCGGTTCCTCCCGCAGGGGTTCTGAAGCGGTTTCGGAAGCCGGGTTTGCGTGACCATCGGAAGTCTTGGGGCTCATCTATCTCGTTTCGAGTTGAGGCGTTGACGGCACTGCGGTCCGCAACGATACCCCGGTACCGAACGAGATGTCCAGTGGGCGGGATTCCGCGCCACCCGTGGGACCGACCAGCGTTCCAGAGGGTAGATTCCGGCATTCCCCCCGGACGACAGCCGTTCGTCCGGAAGCACGAACGCGGAAACAGCGGAGGGAGGGCGTGGCGGGTCGCGCCGGTGCGGAATCGCGGGTCTGGCCGAACGAGGAGCGCGTGGATGCGGAGAGCCCGTGGCGGCGGATGACGGGCACGTTCCGCCGAGCGCCGTGACCGTTCCCAAGCTACGCATCGTGATCCTCGGATCCGGGAGGATGGGCCGGTCGATCAATGCGCTCGCGCGGACGCGGGACTTCGACGTGCTGGCCCGGCTGGGGCGCTGGGATGTGGAAACGCGCCGGGAAGAAGCTCGTGACCGGATCGCCGGGGCCGATGTCGCCCTTGAATTCACCACCCCCGCGTCGGCCGCCTCCAACATTCGCCTGTGCGTGGAGGCGGGGTGCCCCGTCGTCTCCGGCACTACGGGGTGGTTCGACCAGCTGCCCGCGGTCGCCGCCCGGGTGGAGGAGCGCGGAGGGGCGCTGCTGTGGGCGCCCAACTTCTCCCTCGGAGCGGTCGCGCTCCAGCTGCTGGCGCACCGAGCGGGCGAACTCTTCTCCGGCGTCGGCGGGTTCGACGCGCATGTGGTGGAAACCCATCACGCCGGCAAGCTCGACGCCCCGTCCGGCACGGCGATCGCCCTCGAAGGGTCGCTGGAAGAGGGACTGGGACGGAGTTCTCCCATTACATCGATTCGGACCGGGCACGTGCCCGGCACACACGAGATATCGGTCGACGGTCCCCGCGAACGACTCGTCCTGCGCCACGAAGCCCGTGACCGCGGCGTGTTCGCGGATGGCGCGCTGCGGGCGGCGGCGTGGCTGGTCGGTCGCACGGGGGTCTACACCATGCGAGACCTTCTCGCGGGAGAGGCAGGGTGAAGCACGAGATGCTCAGAGGGTGCGGAACCGCGCTGGTGACGCCGTTCCGGGAATCGGGGGAGGTGGACGAGGCGGCGCTGCGGTCGCTGGTCGACTGGCAGATCGAACAGGGCGTCGACTTCCTTGTGCCCGCGGGCTCCACCGGGGAGGCCGCGACGCTCTCGGTCGAGGAGCACGAGCGGGTGGTGGCGGTCACGGTCGAGCGGGCGGCCGGACGCGTCCCCGTGATGGGCGGGGCGGGATCGAACGATACGGCCGAGGCGATCGACCTCTCGCTCAGGATCGCGTCGACCGGCGTCACCCACCTGATGCATGTCTCGCCCCCGTACAACCGTCCGCAGCAGCGCGGGCTGATCGAGCACTTCACGGCGGTCGCGGACGCGGCGCCCTGCCCGGTGGTGCTCTACAATGTTCCGGGACGAACGGGCGGCAACATCGCGGCCGCCACCACCTTGGCGCTGGCCGCGCACCCCAACATCGTGGGGACCAAGGAGGCCGCGGGCAGCTGCGACCAGGTCGCGGAGATCGCGCGCGGCAGGCCCGCCGGCTTCGCGCTGCTGTCGGGCGACGATTCCATGACGGTGCCGTTCATGGCGCTCGGCGCCGACGGCGTGGTCTCGGTGGTCAGCAACGCCACCCCGCGCGCCATGGCGGAGCTCGTGGGGGCGATGGCGTGCGGCGATCTTCGGCGCGCGCGGCGCCTGCACCACCGCCTCGCCGACTGGATGCGGGTGGCGTTCGTGGAGTCGAATCCGGTGCCGGTCAAGGCGGCGCTGGGGATGATGGGGCGCATCCACCCCCGGGTCCGGCTGCCGCTGGCCCCGCTCGCCGAGGCCAATCGCGAAGCCGTGGCGGTGGCCGTGCGCGCCGCGGAGGGGACGTGAGCCCGCCGGCTTCCCGTCCCGTCCCACCGGACCGCGCGGCGACCGGGACCGATCAAGCTGAAACACCCGCCCAGGGAAACCTCCCGTGAGCCGCGGTCCGACCGCTCCAGCGCTCGGGACGACCTTGGAGGAGCGCATCGACGCGCTCCATGGCTGGCCCGCCGGCGAGGCTCTTCCGGATGTCGCCGATGACGTCGTGACCGAGCTGCTGGGCCGGCTGGAAGCGGGAACACTGCGTTCCGCCGTGCGGAGGAACGATGGCTCGTGGGCGGCGGTCCCGTGGGTGAAGCGCGGCATCCTGGTGGCCTTCCGCAGCGGGCGCGTCACGCCCGTCCCCGCCCCCGGGAGCGGCGCGGTCGATCCCCGGGCTCCATCCGCCTTCCTGGACAAGCACAACCTGCCCGTGCGCCGCTTCGCCGCCGGCGAGCGCGTCCGGGTGGTGCCAGGCGGCTCGGCCGTCCGCCGCGGAGCCCACCTCGGTCCGGGAGTGGTGTGCATGCCCCCCATGTACGTGAACGTGGGCGCCTGGGTGGGAGCGGGCAGCATGATCGACTCGCACGCGCTGGTGGGCTCGTGCGCCCAGATCGGAGAACGCGTGCATCTGAGCGCGGCGGCCCAGATCGGCGGCGTCCTGGAGCCCGTCGGAGCCGCCCCGGTGGTGATCGAGGATGACGTGCTGGTGGGGGGCAACGCGGGCGTCTACGAGGGAACGGTGGTGCGGCGCGGGGCGGTGTTGGCCGCGGGGGTCGTCCTGACGCGCGGGACGCCGGTCTTCGACTTGGTGCGCAAGGAAGTGTATCGCGCGGGTCGTTCCCGGCCGCTCGAGATTCCCGAGGACGCCGTGGTTGTCCCGGGGGGGCGGGCGGTCACCCGCGACTGGGGCCGCGCTCGGGGACTCACGCTGTATGCGCCGGTCATCGTGAAATATCGGGACGCCGGGACGGATCTGGCGACCGCCCTGGAGGACTGGCTGCGCTAAGCGGGAGGTGCTCATGGAGTTCAAGTCCATCACCCAACACCCGTTCGCGCCGCTGCTGAACGCACTGGCCGCATCAGCGATCCTCGGGGTCTTCGTGGCACCAGACTATCCGGTCGCCGCCATCGTGATGAGCGCGTGCGCCTGGGCATGGGGCATTCACCGCTCGCTCCGCAGGAGAAGGGCCCGTCAGGCCACGCAACGCGGCATGGATATGCCGGGAAACCACTATCGGTAGTGGGATTGCCACTACCGGTAGTGGGTGCCGCGGCTCAAGCGCCGGCCTGGACTCGGGACCTTGGCGTGGTCCGGGGCGACGCGTTCTCCATGACTCAGCCGCCTCGCAGCATCCGGTACAGGAGCGCGAGCACCGCCTGGGCGCCGCGCTCGCGAACCGCGCGGCGCGCGCCCGGAAACATGCTCCGGCGCGCCTGGGTGCGGCCGTCCAGATGGACCGCGTACCACACCGTGCCGACGGGCTTCTCCGCCGACCCCCCGCCCGGCCCCGCCACCCCGGTCACGGCCAGCCCGGCGTCGGCGCCGAAGGCCCGGGCCACCCCCCCCGCCATGGCGCGCGCCGCCTCCCCGGACACCGCCCCCTTCCGGGCCAGCAGCTCGCGGGAGACCCCCAGGTGGGCGCGCTTGGCTTCGTCCGCATAGGTGACCACCCCGCCCAGGAAGTACTCCGAGGACCCCGCCAACTCCGTGATGCGCCGCGCCACGAGGCCTCCCGTGCAGCTCTCCGCCACCGCGAGGGTTCGTCCCGACGAAGTCATTTCCGCCGCGATGCACTCGACGATGTCCCCGCTCTCGGCGGGGTAGCGGTACGGCCGCAGGACCGGCTCCATCAAGGTCTCCACCCGGTCGAGCCGGCGGGCCGCCCGGGGATCGTCCGGGGTCGCCCGCGCGCTCAGCCGAACGTCGACGCCGGTGAGCCGGGGCAGGAAGGCGATGGACACCGGACCCAGGTTCTCGGGGATGCCCGCGTCAATGCGTTCGGCGAGCGAGGATTCGGCGATTCCGGTGGTGTGGAACACGCGGTGGACCAGCGGCGGCAGACGGTCGCCCAGCCGCTCGCGCAGCAACGGCTCCACGCCCGCGGCGAACAACCCGCGCATCTCCGCGGGGACGCCGGGCAGGAGCACGACGATCCGGCCCTCCACGTCCAGTACCAGCCCGGGGGCGGTCCCGACCCGGTTGGGAAGCACCAGCGCGCCCTCGGGCACCCGGGCCATGCGCTCGTTGCCGGCCGGAAGCGGGGTCCGGCGCCAAGCCGCCCATCGGGCCCTGATCTCGTCGAGCAGCCCCTCGTCCGGACGAAGGGGCCTGCCCAGCGCCTCGGCCACGACTTCCCTCGTGATGTCGTCCCCCGTGGGACCCAGGCCCCCCGTCACCAGCACGACGTCGGCAACCTCCATGGCGCGCGCGAGCGCCCCCCGGATGTCCGACGCATTGTCCCCGACCACGAACCGCGCCCGCACCGGAAGCCCCAGAGTCGCCGCCCGCCGACCCATCCAGGCGCCGTTGGTGTCAACGGTGAAGCCGGCCAGAAGTTCGTCGCCCACCGCGACGATGGCGCAGCTGGCCGGGGGAGGCGCCGTCCGGGTCAGCGGTTGCTCCCGGCCAGGCCCCGGTTGCGCCAGAAGTAGAACCCCATCGAATAGATCGTAAGCACCAGCGCCAGCAGCAGGGTCAGGCCGATGACCGCGCTGTGGAAGTGGACCCACAGATCCCAGATGGTCCCGCTCCAGCTTCCCTGCTCGGCGAAGCGGACCAGGGCGTACCACAGGAGCACGGCCCCCATGAACACGTTCTGCAGGAGGGCCTTGTACTTGCCGGGACGGTCGGCGGCGATCACCACGCCTCGGCGCACGGCGAAACCCCGGAGCAGGGTCACCATGAGCTCGCGCCCCAGCAGGACGACGAGCACCCAGAGGGGAAGTTCGCCCCACCATGGAATCTCGCCTCCGCCGGACGGACGGTGCGAGACGATGTAGATGGGCACGAGGGTGGACACCAGCAGCAGCTTGTCGGCGATGGGGTCCAGCAGCTTGCCCAGGTCGCTGATGAGGTTGTGCTTGCGCGCCAGGTGACCGTCCCACACATCGCTCAGCGCCGCCGCCAGAAAGAGCCCGAACGTGACCCCCAGCACCAAGCCGTCGGACGACAGGGCCAGGAAGAAGATCGCGGGACAGGCGGCGATCCGCGAAAGGGTAATGATGTTGGGCAGATTCCGTTGGCTCGCCATGCCGGACCTCAGCGAAGCGACTTCACCACCAGCCTGCCCACCGCCGCAAGCGTCTCGAAGACGCCCTTGCCCTCCGTGGCGACGCTCTCGAAGTCCGCCACGCCGGCCGGATTCAGGCGTGCACGCAACTCTTCCACCGGAAGGATGTCGGGCAGGTCGCGCTTGTTGTACTGGATCACGAAGGGAAGACGGGAGACATCGTACTCTCGCGCCTCCAGGATGTCGTAGAGACTCTGCATCGCCTCGGCGTTGGCTTCGTCGCGATCAATCTGGGAGTCCGCGACGAAGATGATCCCGTCCACTCCCTCGAGGAGAATCCGGCGCCTGCTCTCGAAATACGCCTGACCCGGCACCGTGTAGAGGTGGAAACGGGTCCGCAGGCCCTGCACGTCGCCAAGATCGAGGGCCAGAAAGTCGAACAGCAGCGTGCTGCCCTGCTTCGTGGCCAGGGAAACGAGCTCGCCCCGGTGCCCCGGATCCACGCGGGAGTGGACGTACTCGATGTTGGTGGTCTTGCCTCCCAGCCCCGGTCCGTAGTAGAGGATCTTGCAGTTGACCTCGCGGCCGGCGTAGTTCGTCATCGGCATGGGTTCACGCCATCTTCTCGCTCAGTCCAGGCTCCATCACCGCAAGCTCCCGCTCCATGCGCGCTTCGATGGCCCGTGCCTGATCGCGGAGCAGCTTGCGGGGCTCCCACGCCATGTAGTCCCTCAGCAGGTTCACCGTGTTCACGGAGGCGCGGGCGCGCGCCATGTGCCCCAGAGCCGCCAGCCGCCGAAAGACCCGGGGGCTGAAGAGGTCCCTCTGGTGCCGGGTCATCTGGTCGTGCGCGACCAGAACCGCGACGCCTCCGATCGCGACGACCAGCAGCGCCACCAGCCCCACCTTCTTCAGCTTCTTGTTCATCCGTTGGCTCCACCACTTGGGCGGTGACTCCGGTTCCTACATCTCACGGCGCGCTTCCAACGCCTGTGCGAGCGTCGTCCCATCCACGAATTCCAGGTCGCTGCCCACGGGAACGCCCGTGGCCAGGCGAGTCACCCTCAGACCCATTGGCCTGAGCAGACGTTCGATATACACCGCCGTCGCCTCGCCCTCAACCCGCGGGTTGGTGGCAAGAATGATTTCGCGCATCTCATCCCCCACCGAGCGGATGCGCTCGAACAGCGACCGCAGGTTCAGCTGCTCGGGCCCGATCCCGTCCAGCGGAGACAGGCGACCGCCCAGTACATGATACACCCCCCCGTACCTCCCGGTGCGCTCCACCGCCCCGACATCGAAACTTCCCTCGACCACGCAGATTGTGGAGGCGTCGCGCCGCGGGTTGGAACATATCGCGCAGAGTTCCTCGTCGCCGAAGTTGCCGCACGTCGCACAGGGACGCACCCGTTCAGCCAGGATCCCGATGGCGGCGGCAAGTCTCCGGGACTCGTCCGGGCCGGTGCGAAGCAGGTGATGCACCAGCCGGAGCGCAGTCCTGGGGCCGACCCCGGGGAGTCGGGAGAACTCGCTGGTGACCCGGTCGATCACCGACATCGGGCCTTCCCGCGCAACTCTTCCCGGCGTCCGCCTCCCACCCGGTTGTCCGCCAACGGAAACAGCGGCCCGGCAGCCCGCGGACGAACTACTCCCGCGGATTCACGCACGGGCCGCTACAACAGTTTGGGAAGCTGTCCCGGCATCGGAAAGCCGCCGGTCATCTTCTTCATTTCGCTCTCGTAGTGCCGGCGCGCCTTGTTCTGCGCCTCGCCCACCGCGGCCAGAACGAGATCCTCGAGCATCTCGACATCGTCGGGATCCACGGCCGAGGGCTCGATCGTGATGCTCCGCACCGTACCCTTGCCGTCCACCACCGCGGTAACCATGCCTCCGCCCGAGGATGCGCTCAGTTCCTGACGGTCCAGTGTCTCCTGTAGTTCGGTGACCCGGCTCTGCATCCGCTGTCCCAACTGGATGAGCCGCTGCAGATCTTTCATCGAGTGACTCCCAAGGCGAAGGTGTGAAGAGGCGAGCGCGGATGCATCGCCGCTCGAATACCGGGGGAAGGTCGTCCAACGGGCTGCTAATCCAACAATTCAAGATCGAGTTCTTCTACCGCCCGTGCCAAGAGTGGTTCCCGCTCCACGAG
>JAAXGM010000094.1 GCA_012267435.1 Gemmatimonadota bacterium | reverse complement strand
CGCGACGTGCGCGACTACCGCATCCACGCCAGCTCCGAGAAGGAGCCCATAGCCGGGGGAAGCGCCTTCAACATCAAGGCCAAATCGCTGCGGATGGGCGACTTCACCGAGACCGAAGTGCGCGCCCTGCTCGCCCAGCACACCGCCGATACCGGCCAGGAATTCGCGGAGGATGCGCTGGCGGCGGTTTGGAACCAAACCCAGGGGCAGCCCTGGTTGGTCAACGCGCTGGCCAAGGAGATGTGTTTCGAACACGAGATGCTCCGCCTGCGCGACCGCCCCTTGACGGAGCGGGACGTGTTCGAGGCGCGCGAGGCGCTGATCCTGCGCCGCGACACCCACATCGACCAGCTGACCGACAAACTGCGAGAGCCCCGCGTGCGGCGGGTGGTCGAACCGCTGCTGGGCGGTGGGGACGCGCACTTCCAGCCCCGCGACGTGGAGTACCTCCGCGATCTGGGGCTGGTCGCGCCGGACCTGCCGCTGCGCATCGCCAACCCAATCTACACCGAGGTCGTGCCGCGGGAACTGACCTGGGTGCTGGAGATGGAAATCCACCAGCGGACCGCGTGGTACGTGGAGGCCGACGGCGGCCTGAACCTGGAGAAGCTGCTGGCCGCGTTCCAGGAGTTCTTCCGGGAGAACTCGGAGCACTGGGTGGAGCGGGCGCGGTACAGGGAGGCCGGGCCGCAGCTGGTGCTGCAGGCGTTCCTGCACCGGGTGGTCAACGGGGCGGGCCGGATCGGGCGGGAGTACGCTCTGGGGAGCCGACGGGTGGACCTGCTGGTGATCTGGCCGGGACCGGGGGAGCGCGAGAGCCGGTTCGTGGTGGAGTGCAAGCTGCTGAGGAGCGGTCGCGCCCGCACCATCGAGAAGGGGCTGGAGCAGACCGCCGCCTACATGGACCTGAGCGGGGCGGACGCCGGACACCTGGTGGTCTTCGACATGCGCGAAGGCGTGAGCTGGGCGGACCGGGTCTTCCGCGAGGAGCGTGGCTGGCGGGGTACGCCGGTCACTGTCTGGGGAGCGTAGGCCGCTGGATCCCGTGAAGAGCTCGCCGGTTTTTCAGCGCGGCGGGGTGGCCGAACCGGCGGCCATGAGCTGTTAGCGGAGAAACGATTCGGCCACATCCACCAACTCCCGCGCCCCGGCGAAGAGCGGGGTGCGCTGGTGAATGTCCCGGGGATGAATGTCGAGGATGTCCCGGGTGCCGTTGGTGGCCCTGCCCCCCGCCTGCTCCATCACCAGGGCCACTGGCGCCGCCTCGTACATCAGGCGCAGCTTCCCCTCCGGTTTCCCCCGGAAGGCGGGATACATGAAGAGTCCGCCCACCAACAGGGTGCGGTGGATGTCGGCCACCAGCGAGCCGATGTAGCGTGCCGAGAAGCCTTTGGCTCCCTCCGGCGGAGGCTTCTTGAAGTGGCGCACGAGCTCGTGCTGGCGAGGATCCCACCGCCGCGTGTAGGCCTCGTTGGTCGAATAGTGGCGCGCGGTCGGCGAGGGCATGCGGATGTCGCGCCGGTTGAGGAGGAACTCGCCGCTCTCGGGGTCGCGGATGAAGCCGTGCACGCCCCGGCCACTTGTGTAGACCAGCACGGTGGCGGCCCCGTAGAGGATGTAGCCGGCGGCGATTTGGTCGCGGCCCGGGCGGAGAATGTCCGACAGGGCGGGGCCGGAGCGGGCCGCGTCGTCCGAACGGATGGCTTCGCCGGAGCGGGACCGGAGCGTGTCGCCGCGGCGGAGTCGGCGCGCGTCGCCGGGCCGGGGCATGTCGCCGGAGCGGGGTGGGCGCACGCCCCCGGGCCGGGTACGTGGCAGCAGAGAGAAGATGGTGCCCACGGGCACGTTCACCCCCAGGTTGGACGATCCGTCGAGCGGATCCACCGCGAGGATGCAGCCTCCGCCGGGACTCGAGCGGATGGGCATGAGGTCCTCGGCCTCCTCGGAGATGATGCAGCACAGCATCTCGGCATCGGCGACCTCCTCCACGACCGCGTTGTGGGCGTAACGATCGATGCGGGTGGTCGCCTCGCCGTGGACGTTGCGGTCGCCCGTGCGCGGAAGGGTACCGGTCAATCCCGTGCGCGCCACCACCCGGGCGATGCGGGTGCCCGCGCGGGCGAGGCCGGTGAGCACGTGAACCCAGTCCGGGGGTGCGGACGCATGGGCGGCCTCCTCGCTTTCGAGGAACGCGTCGAGGGTGGGCACGAGCGTGCGAGAGCGCATGGACGGGGAGACGGGGACGGGCGTGAGGGTGTCTGACGCGCGGGCTGGCAATGTCGCACGAGCAGGGGTGTCGGGGTAGGGTTCGGACCATCGGCATCTTGGCGTGGCTCGCCCCTCGGATCAAGTCCGATTAGGTCAACAAACGAACATCGTAGGAGAAGTGACGAGATCCGATGAGCCGGACCTCGACGGCATCCGGATGCATCGGATTCACGAGCACGTTGCTCTCTTCGGGAACGAGCACGGATGGAATCCGCAGCAGTAGCTCTCTCCCCTTCCCGGCCCATTCGGCACCGATCACCTGGCATTGGGGCGGTGACGGCGTCCGCCGCCAATCGGCGGGCAGAGACTCGGGCGCGAGGGCCAGTTCAGACACGTCGTCCGGAACGCTTATGCGCAGCGCAACCAGATCGTCCGGTGCGTCCTCCGCGTCGATGTGCACCANNTCAGCGTGCCGGGAAGTGTGGCCTCACGCTACGTGCCCAGCCCATGCTCGATGCGCCCCAGCACCCGCTCCACAAGACGGGCGCCGACATCGCTGGCCAAAAGATCCAGCGGCCGTCGTCCTTGGAGGGCACGGTTGGGCTTGCGGAGCCAACGCCCTGCCTTGGCATCGTCGCCGATGGCTTCTTCCGCCGATGCGACGACGCGGACCACCCGGGTGAGGCGGTCCGACTGCTCGCTGCTCAGCCGCCGGCCCAGGCGCTTCCTGTGGGCAAGCGTGCGACGCGGGATGACCAGAGCATGAAGTTCGGTTGCGCGCAGAGCACCGGTCCTCACCACGCTCTCAAAAGCTCTGACGGGCAGCCCGGACCGGACCGCATCCTCAAGGTCCAGGTCGGACCGGATGTCACGACCCAGAACCTGCGGCCCGCCAAGATGTTCAGCCAATGCTTGTGTGGTCATCCACTCTTCAGTGCAATGTTGCACATAAAAGATCGGCAAACGCCCGAGCTTCGTCAAGGACTTCCCCTCTTTCCAGTCCAGTTCCGGCAGTCCGCCGGGGCGGTCGTTGTCTGACAGCGCGGCCCGGCGCGGATGCATTGGCGCGCATGCCGTGGGGAGTTCGCCCACGGGCGGTCAGCACGCCGCCAGCACCGGACAGCGTTCCACCGAGAGCGTGAAGTCCCCCGTGGGGAAGGCGCGGACGCGCACGATGCCCTGGAGGTCGGTGCGCGCAACGCCGGATCCGGCGCGCTCGATGCGGTCGAGCACCACTCGGTGCGGATGCCCGTAGCGGTTGCGGGTGCCCGCCGAGACGACGGACAACTCGGGCTGCGTGAACTCGAGGAGCCTCCAGGAGGTCGAAGTGCGGCTGCCGTGGTGGCCGGCCTTGAGGAGGTCGAGGGGCGGGATGCGGCCCGCGGCCAGGAGCGCCTCCTCCACCGCCGCGGGGGCGTCCCCGGGGAGCAGCGCGGTGAAGTCGCCGTAGCGAAGCAACAGGACGACGGACTGGTCGTTGGCTTCGTCGCTGGCGGCGGCGGAGGCGGCGCCTCCGGGGTGCAGCACTTCCAGGGTGACGCCGTCCGCGGAGACGCGATCCCCGGCGCGCGCGGCGAACCAGGTGGCGCCCCGGGCCTCCGCCCGTTCCAGGGCGACCACGTAGGCGGGACGCGCGGCGGCGGCTCCGGGGTCGAGGACGCGCAGCACGTTGAGTTCCGAGAGCACGGCGTTGGCTCCCCCGATGTGGTCCAGGTCCGGGTGGGTGAGGATGAGCGCCTCCAAGCGCGCGGCGCCCCGCCTTCGCAGGTAGGGAACGACGATGCGCTCTCCTGAATCAAAGCTGCGCGAGCGCGGACCGGTGTCGATGAGGATCCACCGGTGTCCCGGCGTGCGGATGGCCACCGCGTCGCCCTGTCCCACGTCGAGAAAGACCAGTTCCATGGCTCCGCCGCTTCCCATGAGCGCGGGAATGGGCCAGGCCACCAGCGTGGCCGCGAGGGAGGCGACCAACACGGCCGCGCGCACCCGGGGACGCAGCCGCGGGGCAAGGCCCCGGACCACGAACGCGTAGACCGCGAACGCGGCGGTGGTGGCCGTGATCCACCAGCGCGGCGTCCAGACGGCGGCCCCGGGAAGATCCGCCACCACCGAGACGATGGCGCCCGCGAGCTGGAGAAACAGGTCGGCGCCTCCCGCGAAGATGCCCGCCAGGGGGAGCGAGATGAAGGAGAGGACAACGGAGAGGAGCATCCCCGGAATGGCGGCCGCCACCAGCGGACCGGCGACCAGGGTGACCGGAATGCCGGCGGTCGCGAAATACCCGAAGTGCCAGGCGACCAGCGGGAAGGTGGCGGCGGTTGCGGCGACGCCCGAGGCGAGGCCGGTGCGCAGCGCCGA
>JAAXGM010000093.1 GCA_012267435.1 Gemmatimonadota bacterium | reverse complement strand
ACCTGCATCGGCAACAGCGGCCCCCTCCCGGACCCCATCATCTCGGCCGTCGAGAACCAGGGGCTGGTGGTGACCTCGGCCCTGAGCGGCAACCGCAACTTCGAGGCGCGCATCCACCAGCAGATCCGGGGCAACTACCTGGCGTCTCCGATCCTGGTGGTCGCGTTCGCGCTCGCGGGCCGCATCGACATCGACTTCGCCGAGGAGCCGCTGGGCACCGGGACCGACGGCGAACCCGTCTTCCTTGCCGATGTCTGGCCGGCGCCGGAGGAAATCCGCGACACCGTTCAGAGCGCGCTCCGGCCGGAGATGTACGAGAGCCGTTACGCGGAGGTCTTCGAGGGCGACGACCTGTGGAAGTCGCTGGCGCAGGCGGACTCCGGGGGGCTCTACGACTGGAATCCGGCTTCGACCTACATCCGCCTGCCCCCCTTCTTCCAGGGGATGAGCACGGAGGCGGAGCCCTTCGCCGACGTCGAGCGAGCCCGGGTGCTGGCGGTGCTCGGCGACACCACCACCACCGACCACATCTCGCCGGCGGGAGCCATCCCGCGCGACGGCTCCGCGGGCCGGTTCCTGCAGGACGTCGGGGTCAAGCCGTGGGAGTTCAACACCTTCGGCGCCCGGCGCGGCAACCACGAAGTGATGATGCGTGGCACCTTCGCCAACGTGCGCATCCGCAACCTGCTGCTGGACGACACCGAGGGCGGATACACGGTGCATCATCCCACGGGCGAAGTGATGTCGATCTACGACGCCGCGATGCGGTATCGGGACGACGGGACGCCGCTGGTGGTGCTGGCCGGCAAGGAGTACGGAACCGGCAGTTCACGCGACTGGGCCGCCAAGGGGACCAGCCTGCTCGGTGTGCGCGCGGTGATCGCCGAGAGCTACGAGCGCATCCACCGCTCGAACCTGGTGGGCATGGGCGTGCTTCCCCTGCAGTTCAAGGACGGGGAGGGCGTCAAGGCACTCGGACTCACGGGCCGCGAGACGTTCCGCATCTCGGGCATCGCCGACGGCGTTGACGTTCACGAGCCGCTCACGGTTGCGGCCGAACGTGAGGACGGCTCGACCGTGGCCTTCCAGGCGATCGCGCGGCTGGACTCCCCGGTGGACGTCGAGTACTACCGGAACGCGGGTATCCTGCACACGGTGCTGCGGCGCATGGCGCGCGGAGAAATGTAGTTATCCCGTCTCCCGGCGATCCGGCGGGCGCTCCGAGGCCGGAGCGTCCAGGATCTCCTTGAGCACGAACGCCCGCCGCAGCGAATCGCGGTCGCCGCTGCCGAAGAGTTCCCGGTAGATGCGGGTGCGGCTCGACGAGCGGCGTCCGCCGTGGCCGGGGCCCGGGGCAGCGACAACGGCGGGC
>JAAXGM010000092.1:8543-14631 GCA_012267435.1 Gemmatimonadota bacterium | reverse complement strand
CGCCCAGCGGCTGTCCAACGCCGTAAGCCTGATGTCCAACCGCTGGGGACAGTCGGTCTCGCCTTGGGAGCCGGTCGAGCGCGACATCATCCCCGACCTGCTGACGACCGGTTTCGGCCAGACCTACTCCGGGTCGGTCCAGGGTGGTTCCAGCCTGTTCCAGTACTTCGCCTCCGCGCGCTTCGCCAGGGAGGACGGTCCCTACGACGCCGCGCGGAACTTCGACGAGGCGGAGGGACTCGATCCCGAGAACGACACCAACCGGCGCGCCTCGCTCCACACGAACTTCACGATCGTGCCAAGCGACAATCTGCGCATCGGCGTGACCACGCTCTATTCGGACATGGAGCACCACACGCCCGACAACTCCAACAACATCTACGGCGTGTTTTCGTCGGCGCTGATGTCGCAGCTGAGGCTCGCCAACACCGACGCGAACCTCGGGCAGATCAACCAATACGGCCAGCCGGCGTTCGCCACGCTGCGCGAGAACGCGTACCAGCTGAACTTCGCGAACTCGCAGCACTTCGCGGGTTCCACCAACATCAACTTCACGCCCACCGAGAACTTCCGTCTCGACGGCACCTTCGGCATCGACTTCACCTCCGACGACGCGGTCTCCTTCCGGCCCTACCGGTGGAACGTGGACGGCTACTCGGGTTCGACGCCGGACGGGAGCCGGAACGTCAACGAGGACCGCAGCCGCGAGATCACGGCGGACGTCAAGGGATCCTACGTCTTCAACACCGACCGGATCGAGAACACATTCCTCTTCGGCGGCCAGGGCTTCCTGCGGCAGCGGCAGTCGGCCGGCGGAAGCGGACGCGACTTCCCCGGTCCTGGTCTGGAGACCCTGTCGGCGCTGGGTTCGGAGTCCTCCTACGAGGAGTGGCTCAGGGTGACGCAGATCGGCGGATACCTGCAGGACCAGATCGGGTGGGACAACTGGCTCTTCCTGACCGTCGGCGCCCGCTGGGACGCCAACTCCGCATTCGGTGAGGCGTTCAACACGGCATTCTACCCGAAGGCCAACTTCGCGGTCGTGCCCAGTGAGATGTGGGAGAGCGAGACCTTCTCCTCGCTGCGCGTCAAGGGGGCGTACGGCACCTCGGGGCTGCAGCCGGGCGCCTTCGACAAGTTCACCACCTTCTCGTCGCTGGGCAGCGAGTTGGGGCCCGGCGTCCAGCCCTCAAACCTGGGCAACGACGAGCTGAAGCCCGAGGTGTCCACCGAGTGGGAGTTCGGCTTTGACCTTGGTCTCTTCAACGACCTGTGGTCGGTGGAAGCGACGTACTGGGACCGGACGGTCACCGACGCCATGGTCGCGCGCCAGTTCCCCGTGACCGGCGGGTTCACGCAGACCCAGCTCGACAACATCGGCGAGGTCAAGGCTTCCGGCTTCGAGCTCGGCGTCCGCGGCGCCCTGGTCCAACGGCCGGGCCTGTCGCTGAACGTCTTCGCCAACACCGCCTACCTCAAGGAGGAGATCACCGACATGGGCGGTGCTCCTCCCCTGAAGACCGGCGGCAGCTACCCGCGCTACCGAAACTACCTGACCGAGGGCTACACGCCGGGATCGTTCTTCGGGGCTAGGATCGCCGATGTGGCCATTCCGCTGAACATTCTGGATCCGGTCAACGGCGAGTGTGTGGTTCCGACGCGCGAGCAGGCTCTCGCGTACTTCAGCCAGCCGCGCAATCCGAACAGCTTCAAGCCGATCGCGATCGGCAACGAAGGCTTCGGGACGCCGGACTACAGGACCAACGTCGGTCTGGCGTCGCACAATTGCGGCACCGGACTGCTCGACACCTATCTCGGCAAGCCCACCCCGGACTTCGCCGGTTCCTTCGGGTTCAACCTGGCGTTCCTGGGCAACTTCGAGCTCAACTCGATGCTCGAGTACAAGTTCGGACACCAGGTGCAGGACCTCTCGGGGATGTTCCGGCGGGCCAACAACTTCATCGGCCGCAACACGCCGCGGTCCGCGGAGCTCTACGCGGCCATGCTGAACCCGGCGTCGTCCGCGGAACAGCGGCTCGAGGCCGCGATCGCTTGGGCCCACGAGGTCGAGGGCCTTTCGCCGATGAGCGGGATGAACGGGGTCTACGACGCCGACTGGATCCAGTGGCGCGAGCTGTCGCTCACCTACCGGGTGCCGGCGTCGTTCGTGGAAGGCTGGGGCCTCTCCACCGCCACGCTGAACCTGGGCGTGCGCAACATGATCCTCTTCATGCTGGGCGACTACCCGGGCATGGACCCCGAAGGCAACGTGCTCGGGCGCTGCAACGAAGGTCTGAGCTGCAACTTCCTGGACTCGACGGAAGGCTGGGGCATTCCGGTGCCGCGGCGCTTCACGCTGTCCACGCGCTTCACGTTCTGATCCAGGAGAGAGACTCATGAAGTACCGAAACACCAAGCCGTGCGTCGCGCTCCTGGCCGTATTCGCGCTCGGAGGCTGCGACATCCTCGACGTAAACAACCCCAACAGCCTGGTGGAGGAAGACATCCGCTCGGAGTCCGCCGCCGCCGCCGTCGTCAACGGGACCTACACGCTGGTTGCGTCGTCCGTTTCCCAGTCCTGGCAGCCGTACCTGGTGGCCTCCGACGAAATGCGCTGGATCGGATCCCGCGACGCCTGGCTCTCGCTCGACCTCGGGTTCGTGGACGACCCGCTGAACGAGTTCATCGACGGCCCGTTCCCGGCCATGGGGCAGGCGCGCTGGATGAGCGACGAAGCGATCGAAATCCTCACCGAACACCACGCGAACAACCCCTCCACCGCGATCAAGACCGATCTGGCCCGCGCGTTCATGTACTCGGGCATCATCTACATGGTGATCGGCGAGATCCAGGAGGACTTCGCGTTCTCGGACAAGACGGAGAGCGGAGCGCCCCTCGGCCCCGAGAACATGTACCAGGTGCTGGATGGGGCGATCGCGAGGTTCTCCGAGGCCATCTCCGGCTTCAACGGGGTGGGGGCCACCGACATGGCCATCCAGGCGAAGGCCCTGCGCGCGCGCGCCAGGCACTCCCGGGCGATCTGGGACGCGATCAACCCGTCTCCGTCGGGCGACGGGCTGGTGTCTTCCGCCGAGGCCGGCGCGGACGCCAGCGACGTGCTTGCGAGCGTCGCTGCCGACTGGACCTACAACCTGACGTACTCGAGTGCCAGCCGCACCAACTCCATGGCCTCCTGGGTCAACGACCGCAAGGAGAACCAGATCGACCTGTCGATCGCGACCGTGGATGACCAGAACGACATCAACGGCATCGCGCTGCAGGATCCCATAGACGGCGTCGACGATCCGGCGGTCATCAAGTGGCTGAACCAGTGGAAGGGCGGCAGCTACTTGGACAAGGGCGGCGTCTATCCGCCCCTGACGCTGGCTTCGGCCCGGATGATGCACGTGATTCTGGCCGAGAACGCGCTCAAGAGCATGGACTCGAGCGCCTTCGCCACCCATATCAACCACATCCGCGCGCTGGACGGCCTGACGCCGTACGACGGCCAGATCTCCGAGATGGAGATGCTCCAGCACACGCGCCGCGTGAACGTGCTGCTGCAGGGCCTGCGCCTTGCGGACATGTACCGCTGGGGGCTCAAGGATGCGAAGTGGCAGGGTGCCTCCGCCGCTTCATCCCAGCCCGGCACGATGCTTCCGATCTCGATCATCGAGGTTAGGGCCAACTGCCACCTGAACGGTCAGGGTTGCGGCGGCTGAGACAAGGTGGGGCACCCCGTTTCGCGCGGGGTGCCCCCACCGCTGCCGTTCTTCACCGGTGTCACGCAAGTCCGTCCTGAGTCGCGCATCCACAGTGAAGAAGCTGCTTGCCGCGGTTGCCTTGGTCGCCATCTCCGGTTGCGGGGTCTTCGACGACCCGACCCCTCGCAACATCTTCTTCGAGATGAGCGGCGAGGCGGGCCAACAGGTACGCGTCATCTACTCGACGCAGTTCGTGGCCGGCGTCAACGAGTTTGGAGTTACCAGGGTCCAGGTCGTCAGGTCGGACACGATCCTTCACGAAGTCCCTTTCACCCGGGCGATCGACATCTCGGTCGACCGGCGCTGGTTCGTGCAGGCGGAGTCGCTGGGCTCCGACACGCTCGAGGTGCATGTGGTCGTGGATGTGGACGACCGCAACCTGGTGAACGAGTCCGGCGGGATATTCCCGGACGAGCCCTGGCATTTCGTCTACGCCTTCAACCAGTTCCTGACCCGTGATATCGATGTGGCGTTCTGACCTGTTGGGCGCGTTGCGCCGTACGTTTTTCGCGGCTGTGGTTTGCGGCTTGCCGCTTGTGTCCGGCTGCTACACCTACCGCTTGGTGGAGGAAGCGCCGGTCGGCTCCGTGGCCCGGCTGCGCGTGCCGATCCAATCCGCGATCGTCGATCCCAACTCGCCACCGGAGACCGTGGCCATCGAGGGGTTGATCATCAGCGTCGGCGATACCATCTCGTTCGAAGCCAGCAGCCGGCAGGTGATCGGCGCCTTCCGCGAAGTCGTGCAGTACGACACGCTGCGGGTGGCCCGCGACGGGCTCGCGAGCATAGAGGTGCGCGAGTTCTCCAGCACGCGGAGCGTTGTACTCGGTGTAGCCGTGGCCGCGGGAACCGCAGGGCTGGCCCTTGCCGCACTCGGCGTCGAGGGCGGAGAGGCCGGGGACCGACCCGGCGAGGGAGGCACGCAGAGCTTCACCGCGGGCCTCGCCGTCGGCGTGGGCGCGTTCGGGAGATTGTTCGGGCGCTAGCAGGCTGCGAAACCTCCATTCCCGCGCCTCGGCCCTCGGCGTCCGAGGCCCGGCGTCCGATCCACGGCGTTCGATCCCGGTGTCGTTCCATGCCGTTGGACAACACCCGGCCTTCACGGACGGGTCGGCTCTCGTTAGCTTTTAATGCTGCGCGGGAGATGCCTCCCCTGTGGCGCCACCGCTACGCATCGATAACACTTCTCGGCCGAACAGGTGCCTGAGGGGGTGGACCATGGGCGATCTGCTGCAGGAACTCGACAGGGAGCATGTGCGCACCGATCTGCCGGATTTCGCTCCGGGCGACACGGTGCGGGTCCGCTACCGCGTTCGCGAGGGCCGCAAGGAACGAATTCAGGTTTTCGAGGGAGTGTGCATCGCCCGGCGCGGCGGGGGCATGGGCGAGACCTTCACCGTGCGCAAGATCTCCGGGGGGATCGGCGTGGAGCGCATCTTCCCGTACCTGTCGCCCTGGATCGAGGGCGTCGACGTGGTGCGGCGGGGGCGTGTGAGGCGGGCGAAGCTCTACTACCTGCGCGGTTTGCGCGGGAAAGCGGCGCGCATCCCGGAGAAGCGGACCCGTTGACCCCATACCGGCGATGACGCCGGGACCAGGCGTTGATTCGGGGCTCCGGATCCCGCTCGACTACGAGCGCGGGTTCTGGAGCCGCGGTCTTTTGGATGTCGCGGGCGTGGACGAAGCGGGCCGGGGGCCGCTGGCGGGTCCGGTGGTGGCCGCCGCCGTGGTGCTGTGGAAAGGAGTCGGCGTGGAGGGGGCGGACGACTCGAAGCGGATGTCGCGCGAGGAACGGGAAGAGGTGGCGCGGCGGATCCGGGACCAGGCGGTCGCCGTCGCCGTGGGGGCCGCCTCGGCGCGCGAGATCGACGAGATCAACATCCTGCGGGCGACGGCACGCGCCATGGAGCGGGCGATTCGCCGCCTGCCCCGGCGCCCCCACCACGTCGTGGTGGACGGTCTGCCGATGCGTGACCTCACCTGCGAACACGAGGCGGTGGTGGCCGGCGACGCTCTGGTGCACTCGGTGGCCTGCGCCTCCATCGTGGCCAAAGTGTGCCGGGACCGGCTCATGACCCGGCTCGCGCGCCGCTACCCCGAGTACGGATGGGAGCGGAACGTGGGGTACGGCACGGAGGAGCACCGCGCCGCCATCCGGCGTTTCGGCCCCACCCCCCATCACCGGCTGACGTTCGGGCTCGAGCAGCTGGAGCTCAGGATGGGGCGGGAGAGGGTGGGGCGGAGCGCCTCGGTGTAGATGGCTCGGAGGGCGGGCCGCCATGTATTATTGCGGGCGAGCCGGTAGCTCAGCTGGTAGAGCAACG
>JAAXGM010000092.1:0-8394 GCA_012267435.1 Gemmatimonadota bacterium | reverse complement strand
CCGCTGCCGGAGCTTGCGCCGGTCGAGGTGAGCTGGGAGCCGGCGGTGCCCGTTCAGGGCCATCTCTTTCTCATCCGCGTGGCGGCGCCGGTGGTGGACGGCATGGTATCGGCCGCGGGAGAGGCCGGAGGCGAGGAGCTGCACTTCCAGCCGGGTGATTCCGGGTCGGCAACCCCCGGGTCGGCTTCGGCCGGAGGCGAAGCGGGACCGGCCAACACCATGCTGGTAAGCCTGGCGCCGGTTCCCATCGGAGCCACGGACTCGATCGACGCCTGGGTCACGGCGAGCTACGCCGACGGCCGCACACAGAACGACTCGGTGCGCATCGCGATCGTTGGGGGCGAGTACGAGCATGAGCGCCTGACGGTGGCGCCGCGCTTCGGGTCGCCGCTGAACGAAGAGGATCAGGCGCGGTTGCGGAGCGACCAGGCCAAGGCCAACCAGGTGGCGCGCGAAGCGCACGCGACCCCGCGGCTGTGGAGTCCGGAGGTGGTGCTTCCGCGCGACTCCCGCGTGACCAGCGGCTTCGGCACCGGCCGCGAGTTCAACGGGCAGATCTCCAGCCGCCACATGGGGCTCGACCTGGCCGGGGTGCCCGGTGACACGGTGCGGGCCGCGGCGGACGGGGTGGTGGCGCTGGTGGACGGCTTCCTGCTGGCGGGCGGCATCGTCTACCTGAACCACGGTGCCGGGCTGCTGACCGGCTATTTCCACCTTAGCGGCCAGCTGGTGGAGGCGGGCGACACGGTCACCGCCGGGACCCCCATCGGGCTGGTCGGCGCGACCGGCCGGGTCACCGGCCCGCACCTGCACTGGGTGGTGCGCTACGGCACCACCACCGTCGATCCCCTCAGCCTGCTGGCGCTGCCCGGGATTTGAAGAACCCCGACGTCGTCATCGCCGGCGCCGGCATCATGGGCGCCTCCTGCGCCTGGCACCTGGCCCGCCGCGGGCTGCGCGTGCTGGTGACCGAGATGGATGTGGCGCCCGCCATGGGCTCGACCGGCAGGAGCGCCGCCGGCGTGCGCGTGCAGTTCACCACCGCCGCGAACATCGGGCTCTCGATGTACTCCCTCCCCGTGTACCGGGAATTCCCGGAGCGCCACGGACACGAGGTCGGCTACCGGGACATCGGCTATCTGCTGCTGGTGCCGCACGACAAGTGGGAGCGGCACCTGGACTCGGTCGCGCTGCAGAAGAGCCTGGGCGCCCCCGTGGAAGTGGTCGATCCGGTCGAGGCCCAGCGCTACGTCGACTTCGACACGGAAGGGTTGGCGGGGACGACGTACGGGCCTTGGGACGGGGTGATCGACCCGCACATGGCCACCCACGCCTGGGTGGCGATGGGCCGGGAGCTGGGGGTGGACTACCGGTTCTTCTCCCCCGTGACCGGGGTGAGCGCGGAAGGGCGGGGGTGGAGCGTCGAGTGCGGCGGCGAAGCTGTCTCCTGCCGGTATTTCGTCAACGCCTGCGGAGCCTGGTCGGGGACGGTCGCGGAGCTCGCCGGGCTGCGCCTGCCGGTGGGACCAAAGCGCATCAACATCTTCCTCAGCGCGCCCGTGCGCGACACACGCACCTATCCCCTGACCATCGACTTGGCCACCGGCGTGTATCTGCGGAGCGAAGGCGACCGCGTCCTCTTCGGCCTGGACGACCTCGCCCAGGCGTACGGATTCACCGAGGGAGTGAACTGGGACTGGCTCGAGCACGTCTTCCTCACCGGCGTGGAGCGCTTCCCCTGGTGGGAGGACCTCGGGGTCGACCGGCGCGGGAGCTGGTGGGGCTACTACGGCGTCACCCCGGACAACAGCCCGATCATCGGCTTCAACCCCGGCGCCCGCGGATGGATCGACGCGTGCGGCTTTTCCGGGCACGGGATCATGCATGCCCCGGCCACCGGGCTCGCCGTGTCGGAGCTGATCGCGGACGGCGAGGCGCACACCGTCAACGTGAGCGCCTTCCGCCACAATCGCTTCGGGGAGGACATCCCCGTCGAGGCGAACATCTTTTGAGGGACGGGCGGCGGTCGTACATTGCCGGGCGGCGATTCCGCCGCCACGATTCGACCGGAGGAGTAGTGGACCCAGTGGTGAAATGGCTCCGGAGCGCGTTCGCGCTCCTTCCGCTGTTGCCGCCCGGTCCGGCCGACGCCCAGGACGTGGGGGAGGCGGAGGCAACGGGCAGCGTCTTCGGCCGCATTCTCGACCAGGACACCTTCCAGCCGGTTGCGGGGGTGGTGGTCCGCATTACCGTCCCGGACGGAGTCCTGCGGGAGATCTCGAGCCCGAACGGCACCTTTCTCATCGACGATGTCCCCGTGGGCGAGCGCGTGGTCGTGATGGAGCACATCGCCTACGGCGAGTACGCGCAGCATGTGGGTGTCGAGGCGGGCAGGGACCTGAGGATCGAGGTGTTCATGTCCCCGCGCGCCATCCAGTTCCAGCCCCTCGTGGTCGAGGCGCTCAGCGAAGTCGAGCGCCGCCGCCTCACTTCCGGGTTCAGCGTCAACGAGATCCCCGTGGAGGAAATCGAACAGGCGGCGCGCACCGGCCAGCACCTGGGGGATCTGCTGCGCGGCGGCATGTCCGGCATACGCGTGCGCGGCGGCTCCAGGGGCGGTGGCCGGCTGTGCGTGGAGTATCGAGGCAGCGGAGCCGGCGAGTGCGACGAGATCGCCGTGTACTTGGACGGGGTGGCGGTGGCGGATCCCGGGCAGATCTACTCGAGTCTCTCCCTGGACGATATCGAACGTGTCGAGGTCCTCTCACCCCTGGAGGCGGTGATCCGCTACGGCGACCGCGGCGCGCGCGGTGCCCTCCTGGTCGAGTCGCGGCTTCCGAGCCTTCCGGAGCGGCAAAACCCGTTTCGCACCTCTTCCAGGCGGGGTTGGGACTGGTCGCTGGAGGAGGAATCGCACCCGTCGGCGAAGGTTTTCGGGCGCACGGTTCTGGCCAACGCGCTCGGCGTGGGGCTCGGATACCTGGCCCTGAAGCAGTGCGTGGGGACCGTCTCCACCGACCATGGCACGCATTTCGACACCCAGTGCGGAGCTCTGACCACGATGGCGACGGGCGTGTTCGCGCTGAGCCTGCCCGGCGCCGCCGGCAGCATGGCGGCGACGCGCTCGGGGAGCACGCGGCGGTCGCGCGGCCGCTTCTTTCACGTCGCGATGGCCGGACTGATCTCGACGACCGCGGGATACGTGATGCTGATGCACGGGGAGGATCCGGAGTATGACAGCAGCGCCCTCCGGATCGGCGGCATCCTGACGATGACCGTGGGCACGCCGTTGCTGCTGACCCTTTCCGATCGCTTCTTCCGGTCCCTGCGCTGAGGCCCATGACACGTCTTCCGATCCGTCGCGCGCTCGTCTGCTGGCTGGCCGCCACCATCCTGCCCGCCGGGGCGGCGGCCCAGTCCCTCTCGCTTTCCGAAGCCACCATCGCGGACATCAACGCGGCGTTCGACGCGGGCTCGCTCACCCCGGAACGGCTGGTCGAACTCTACCTCGCGCGCATCGAGGCGTACGACGACCGGGGGCCGAAGCTGAACGCCGTCCTTACGCTCAACCCGCGGGCGCTTGAGAGGGCGCGAGCTCTGGACGAGGAGCGGCGCACCCGGGGCCCGCGCTCGCTGCTGCACGGCATCCCGGTGGTGCTCAAGGACAACGTCGACACCGGCGACATGCCCACCACCGCGGGGTCGCTCCTGCTGAAGGGTTCGATTCCGCCCGACGACGCCTTCATCGTGCGGAAGCTCCGGGAGGCGGGAGCCATCATCCTGGCCAAGGTCAACATGAGCGAGTTCGCCTCCGGAGTGCAGCTCAGCTCCGTTGATGGCCCGATGCGGAACCCGCACGACCTTACCCGCAACCCCTCCGGTTCCTCCGGCGGGACCGGCGTCGCCATCGCCGCCTCCTACGGGCAGCTCGGGATCGGCACCGACACCGGGGGATCGGTGCGCGGCCCGTCCACCGCCAACGGCATCGCCGGGCTCAAGCCCACGCACGGGCTGCTCAGCCGGGACGGCATCGTGCCCCTCGCGCTTTCCTTCGACACGGCCGGCCCGATGGCCCGCCACGTCTACGATGTCGCGGCGATGATGAACGTGATGGTGGGCGTGGACCCCGCCGACGAGGCGACCCTGGCCAGCGAGGGACGCTACGAGACCGACTACACCGCGTTCCTGGACGAGGACGCGCTGGATGGCGCCCGCATCGGCGTCGCACGCGACTTTCTCGGCTACGACGACGAGGTCGACTGGATCATCGAGGCGGGGCTCGACGCCATGCGCGCCGCCGGGGCGACGATGGTGGACGTGCGCTACCCGCCGTGGCTGCTCCAGGCCAAGGCGGAGTACTACCAGACCATCCGCTGGCGCGAGTTCAAGCCGCAGATCGAAGCCTACCTCGCCGACCTGGCGCCCGGGTATCCGCGCACGCTCGAGGAGATGATCGAGCGCGCGACGAAGATCCTCGCTGCCCCGCCCGGGGGCGGCGTGCCCAATCCCACCCGCTGGAGCCTCTTCGAGCAGGAGCTGAACGCCCGTACGCCGGACGACTACCTGTACAGGGCGATGCGCGACCACGGCCTGCCGCTGGTGCGCGCGAACCTGGAGGGGCTGCTGGACGCCAACGATCTCGACGCGATCGTATATCCCACCTCGCCGACCCGGCCCGGCCAGGCGGGGGTCTATCGGGGATCGTCGTCGCCCAACCCCTCGCCGTCCGCGACCAACCTCGCCAACCTGAGCGGGCTTCCCGATCTGATCGTGCCGGCCGGCTATACGAGCAACCGGCTGCCGGTCGGGATCTCGTTCCTCGGACGGCCCTTCAGCGAGGCCCGGCTGTTTGCCCTGGGTTACGCATTCGAGCAGGCGACCAGGGTACGCCGCGATCCGGCGCACGCGCCGGCGCTTCCCGGAGAGACGATCCGGCGCTGAGCGCGGCGATCTTCCCCTTCACTCACCCAGCCCACCGACCTCGACGCCGTCGAGTGACCCGGCCCGACGCAAGAGGCAACCCATGACCCCCGCCCCCGACCGCGAGAAGGTCGCCCGCTGGAACGCAATCCTCAAGCCGTACTGGGGGCCGGACACCGGCGCCAGCGTTCGCCAGCTGCTCACCTCGGCGATCCCATTCGTGGTCCTCTGGTACGCGACCCTGCGCAGCCTGGAGGTGGGCTACTGGCTGACCCTTCCGCTCGCGCTGCCGACCGCCGGGTTCATGATGCGTCTCTTCATGATCCAGCACGACTGCGGACACGGGTCCTTCTTCCGCTCGCGAGCGGCGCGCCAGTGGGTGGGGCGCTGCATCGGGGTCCTGCTCCTGACTCCCTACGACTACTGGAAACGCACCCACGCCTACCATCACGCGCATTCGGGCGACCTCGATTTCCGCGGCTTCGGGGACATCGACACCTTCACCGTGCGCGAGTACCTCGCGTGGCCGTGGTGGCGCCGCCTCCGCTACAGGCTTTACCGGCACCCGTTCGTCCTCTTCGTGCTGGGGCCGGTCTTCGTCTTCGTCATCAAGCACCGGTTCCCCTGGGACGTGCCGGCGAGATGGAAACAGGCGTGGCGCGGCGTCTTCTGGACGAACCTGGCGCTGGTCGGCGTGGTGGTGCTCCTGGGCGAGACGATCGGATACCGTCGCTTCCTGCTCACGCACGCGCCGGTGCAGCTCATCTCCTCCACGCTGGGGATTTGGATGTTCTACGTGCAGCACCAGTTCGAGCGGACCTACTGGGACCGGCACGAGGAGTGGGACTACTACGACGCGTCGCTCTACGGCAGCTCGTACCTGAACCTGCCGGCCCCGCTCCGCTGGATCTCGGCGAACATCGGCTTCCACCACGTGCACCACATGAGCATGCGCATCCCCAACTACAAGCTCCGGCGTGCGCACGAGGAGAACGAGGAGTTCCACGTGGTGCGCGAAGTCCGCATCCGGGACACGCTGAGGCTCGTCAACCTGGCGCTGTGGGACGAGGATGGCCGCCGGTTGGTCCGGTTCAGGGATCTGAAGGAATTGCAGCCCGCGTGAGGTCGGCTCCCGTCACCGCGTGACGGCCGAGTGCGGCCGGGTGCGCGGCGCCTTCGGGCGTTGGACGATCGGTCAGCTGGACGAGGAAACGGCGATGGTGGCCACGACCGCGGCCTGACTGGCGGCGACCGCGGCTTGGGCCGCGGCAACCGCCGCCTTGACTGCTTTCTGAGCGGCGATGGCGGGGTAACCGGCCCCCGCGGCGAAGGGCTCTCCGGCGCTGATGGCCTTCAGGCGCGCCTTGCGCTCCTTGAGTTCCTTGCGCTCGAAGTGGATCCGGAGCGAACCGGTGGCGTGGGCCAGGGAGAGCACGACGCCCAGTCCGGCTTCGATCTCGCCGTCGTCCATGACGGCGTCCCGCAGACGTGCGATGAGCTTGCGCTCGGGCCCCGGATCGATGGTGGGATAGAGCTTGCGTCTGAAGACGAGCAGGATCTGCGACTCCTTCGTGCGCAGGATGCCCCGGCGGCAGAGGTCAAGGGCGGTGCGGTGCCGGAGGCGCTTGAGGTTGCCGAAGGTCGATACCCAGGAAGACGCGCGTCGGCGCTTCCTCGAATTGCGTACCCGCTCCAGCGCCTCGGCCATGATCTCGTTCCGTGGACGGCCCGCAACCGGCGTCGCTTCCACCAACGCCTTCTTGCTCTCCTCGATGCGGATGACCCCGGCAAGCGCGAGTTCGGCGAGGATGGCTCCGCCCATGGCGAGATTGTGGAAGCCGGCGCGATAGTCCACGGTGCCCTTGCGGTCGCGCAGCGCCAGGAGCAGAAGCTGTTCGTGCAGATGGAGGTCGTGGCGGGACGATGACATGGTGGGATGTCCGTGTTGGGATCGTCGGGTGCGCTCAGGGCCAATACTCCACACTTTGAACGTCTGTTTCGCAAGCTCGGGGACTCGCCATGGCGTCGGACTCGGCGCGGCGACGCATGCGGGGAACCTGACGCTGCTTCCGAACGCCCGGAGGGCGGACAACTCGACCGATCCGCTGACGAGGAGGATCAAGCATGACCTGGAACCGTGTTCGCAGCCGGCCGGCTCTCGTGCCGGCGGCGCTGTGCGCCGTCATGCCGGGGTGCGGCGAGCCCGACCCGGGGGCCGACGCGCGGGGCCCTTTCCGGGTCGGCGCCACCATCGAGGTGGGCGCGGCCCCGCACGGCGTCCGCTTCAGCGCCGACGGCGACACCGCGTACGTGGCGCTGAGCGGAGACGGGCAGATCGGGGTGGTGGATCTCGCTGGGGAATCCGTCGTCGCGCGCTGGGAGGCGGGGGACACGCCCCTCGATCTGGTCCGGCTTGGCGACGGCTGGCTGGTCAGCCAGTTCCGGGACTCGACCCTCATCGGGCTCGACGCCGCGGGACGAATCGTGGATGGACCCGTATGGAATGTGGGCTCGGGTCCGTCGCTGTTCTCTCCCGGCGATGTCAGGGGCGAGACCTGGATCACATCCGAATTCGCGGACCGGCTGTGGGTCGTGGACACGGAGACCGGGGTGCCCGTCGTGTCTCACGCAACCGGCGACCGGCCCTACCCGGCCGACGTCATGTGGGACGGCTCGCACGCGTTCGTCCCCAACATGGATGAGGGCACCGTGTCGGTGATCGATCTGCTCAACTCCGGGACCGACGCTACGGTTGATGTGTGTCCCGGCCCGCCCGGGGGCGCGCTCACGCCCGATCAGACCACCTACATCGTGGCGTGCGGGGGCTCGGACGAGTTGGTGTTTGTCAATACAGCTTCGTTTGCGGTCACGGGCCGGGTCTCGGACGGACTCGGCCCGCGGCCCTTCTCGGTGGTCGTGCCGGGCGACGGCCGCCACGCCGTGGTCAACAACGCGGGCGGCAGCACGGTGTCGGTGGTGGACTTGGAGGCACGGGCGGTCGTGCAGACCATCGAGGTGGGGGAGCAGCCGATCGTGCTGCGGGCGCACCCGGACGGTGAGCGGGTGTTCGTCGCCAACGAGGTGGCGGGCACCTTGGTGGAGCTGGTTCCCGCCCTCGGCGAGGCGCCAGCCCCGGGCGCGGGCGCGTCCCTCCCCAACGAAGTCGTCGTCCTGGGCATGATGCACGATGGCCACACCACCAGCGACGCCTTCAGCCTCGAAGTCGTGCGGAGCCTGGTGCGCGAGATCAACCCGGACTACTGGCTCACCGAGATCCCGCCGAACCGCTGGGACCGGGCGTGGGCCGAATACCAGGCTTCGGGGGCGGTCGAGGAACCCCGCGTGCGCCTCTTTCCCGAGTACATGGAGGCGCTCTTCCCGCTGACGCGCGAGCTGGACTTCGAGGTCGTCCCCACGGCTGGGTGGACGGAGCCGATGTCCGATTTCCGGGCGGCCTATCTCGACGCGTATTCG
>JAAXGM010000091.1:18390-19680 GCA_012267435.1 Gemmatimonadota bacterium | reverse complement strand
CAGGTGTCGGCGACGATCTCGACCCCGGCCTCCTCGAAGCGAGGCAGGCGACCACTTTCTCGGAGCCGCTGGTACTCCGCCCTTCCCGTGCAGACGTAGAACGGAATCCGGAAGGGCCCGCGCGGGAGCAGCGCCTCGAGAAGTGAGAACTCGTCGCGGGAGAAATGCGGGCTGCCGAGCGCGACCGCGTCGATTTGCTCCCCGCCGGTGGTGCTGAGCGCGTCCCGCACCCGCCTCAGTTCGGGCGCGCCGGGGACCAGAACGACCTCGGGCGCCCGCCCGCCGAGCGCCGTCGCGAGGTCCGGGGCCTCCGGGGTAACGCCCTCGACGTGGAAGAGCCCGACCGCGCCGGAGGACGCCGACGCCGCCCCCATCGCCTTCATCTGGTCCTCGGTCACGGTCTCGGGAAGGCCGGTGACGACCGCGACCCGTTCGTCCACGGTTGCCCCGAGCCAAGTGCCCAGCACCGGGTAGAACACGTCGCGTTCCTTGAGCGACGGATTGATGGCGCCGGTGTCCACCACCACGGTGGCCCGCCGGTTCGCTTCCAGATGGAGGCCCGTGCGGGGCGCGCGGCCCGCCAGTGCGCAGCAGATGTCCATGAAGTCGCCGTAGCGGTTGGTGCGGGCGCCCAGCACCGAGTTGGCGAAGACCACGGCGTTGCTCTCCCCCCAAGCGACATCCTGGCCGCGCTCGGGCCGGTGCCCCGCCTGGTAGGGCGCGCAGGTCCAGGTGGGGCGGCAGCCCAGCGCTTCGTAGGCCCGCATCTGCCGGAGCGCCATCTCCCGGCGATGGCCGGCGGAGCGCACCCGGCGCGGGTTGAGCAGATCGAGCGCCCCGACGTTCAGCGTGGTGGGCACGCGCACCTTCCCGCCCAGGGAAACGAGCCGCTCGGCGAACTCGACGCCCCCGTCGCCGTGGTGGAGGCAGCCGTCGATGTGGGCGGAGGCCACGGGCACCAGCTCGCGCGCCCCGAGGATGCGCGCCATCCGCGCCACGATGCGCATCGCCAGCTGCAACGCGGAACCGCGCTCGCCCTCCAGGACCGCGTGTTCCTCGTTCGAAAGGGTCGGATTCATCAGGCACCTTGGAGCGAGTCGCCACGGAACACCTCCCCGCGTCGGACCACGGCGCGGCAGGGGTTGGCGCCGATCCAGTAGCTCAACTCCGAGGGATGGTCCACGTCCCAGAGCGCCAGATCCGCGCACGCGTCCGGCGATATTACGCCGACCTCGCCCCGCAGGCCCAGCACCGGCGCCGCGTGGCGCGTCATCCCGGCGAGTGCTTCCT
>JAAXGM010000091.1:0-18337 GCA_012267435.1 Gemmatimonadota bacterium | reverse complement strand
CGGCGGGACCCGCCCAGAACGTAATACGCCCCCGGGAGGAGGACCGCGGTGGTCCCCGCGGCGGCCATTGCGCGGCAGCCCGCCTCCGTCGCGTACTCCAGGTGGTCGGCGGAGCGGGCGCGGTAGCGGGCGGCGAGTTCCGCCCCTCCGAGGGGCGAGAGCTGGTCGGCGTGCAGGCGCACCGGGAGCCCGTGGGCCGTGGCCGCATCGAAGACGCGCCCACACTCCGCGGGCGTGAAGGCGATTCCCTCGCAGAACGCGTCCACGGCGTGGGCGAGGCGTTCGGCGGCCGCGCGGGGGATCATCGTCCCGCACACCAGGTCGAGGTAGGCGTCGCGCCGATGCTGGTATTCGGGTGGAAGCGCGTGCGCGGCGAGGAGGGTACGCGATACGCGCACGGCGAGGCGTTCGCCCAGGGCGCGGGCGACCCGCAGCATCCTCAGCTCGGTGTCGATACCAAACCCGTAACCCGACTTGATCTCAACCGTGGTAACTCCATGCGCGAAAAGTGTTTTCATACGCCATGCGGATGCATCGCACAGCTGCTCCTCCGTCGCTGCCCGGGTCGCCGCCACGGTGGAGTGGATCCCGCCTCCGGCCCGCGCGATCTCCTCGTAGGTCGTGCCTCGCAGGCGCATCTCGAACTCGTCCGCGCGCGTCCCGGCAAAGACGAGGTGGGTGTGGCAGTCGATGAGCCCGGGGGTGAGCCATCCTCCTTCTCCGTCCAGGGTGCGCGAGGCACCCGCGATCACCTCGCGGGGGGCCGCCCGCGCAGCTCCGACCCATGTGATTCGCCCGCCGGCGACCGCCACCAAGCCATCGCGCACAGCGCCGTACGCCACGCCCGTGTCCGCCATGGTGGCGACGTGGACGTTGCGGATCAGCAGATCCGGCCCGTCGGGTGTGCTCTTCAGACCTTCCTCCCCCGTCTGCCATTTTGGCAGACTTTCTCGCGGACTCTGCCATTTTGGCAGACTCCATGACCGTCGCCCGAGTGCCGGGCGGCACCACAGCCAACGTAGCGTCGCCACGCTTGGTCGAGGTAGCATGCGGTGATCCCTGAAGGCGGGCTCCTCGACCATCCGGTACCGACGGCTTTCGACGATTCGGAGTGGGAGTGGTAACAACGCGCCTGGAGCGAACGACCCCACTCGTTGACCGTGCCCCGGTTCCGGAGTACCGTCCACGGCGATGCCCGACCTCCATCTCGATCAGGCGCTGCTGCCCGATGGCTGGGCGCGCGATGTCCGCGTCGGCATCTCCGCGGAGGGCGATTTCGGGAAGATCATCCCCGGCGGAGACCGGGAAGGGACACGACGCGTCGCCGGCGCCGTCGTCCCGGGGATCCCCAACGTGCATTCCCACGCGTTTCAGCGGGCGATGGCGGGGCTAACGGAGTGCGGCGGCACGGCCGAACACGGGTTCCGCGGCTGGCGCGAGCGGATGTACGCCTTTCTCGCGCGTCCATCGCCGGACGATGTGCGGGTCGTCGCCTCGCAGCTCTATGCCGAGATGCTGCGCCACGGCTACACGGCGGTGGCCGAGTTTCACTATCTGCGCAACGACCCGGAGGGTCGGCCCTACGCCGCGCCGCACGAGATGGCCCTGCGGCTCCACGAGGCCGCCGCGGCCGCGGGGATCGGGCTCACGCTCCTGCCCACGCTCTACCGGGTCGCGGACTTCGGGGCGGACGCGCCGCTCGTGGAGCAGCGCCGGTTCGCCGCGACGGTCGACGAGATCCTCGCCGACGGGGACGCGCTCGGGCGGGCGCTCGCGGGGGACGGCAACCGCCGCGTCGGCCTGGCGCTCCATTCGCTGCGCGCGGTGCCGCCCCGTGAGCTGTCCGAAGCGGTCGCGGCCCTTGAGGCGGCCGATCCCACCGCCCCCATCCACATCCACCTCGCCGAGCAGGTCGCCGAGGTGCGGGCGTGTCTGTCCTGGAGCGGGTCCTCCCCGGTGGAGTGGCTGCTCGGCCACGCCCCGGTCGACGCTCGCTGGTGCGCGGTGCACGCGACGCACATGACCGGCGGGGAGACCCGCGCACTGGCCGCATCGGGCGCGGTCGCGGGGCTCTGCCCGACCACCGAAGCCAACCTGGGCGACGGGGTCTTCCCGCTCGCGAGCTACCTGGTCGCCGGCGGCCGGTGGGGGGTGGGGAGCGATTCCCACGTCAGCGTCAGCCCGGCCGCGGATCTGAGGATGCTCGAGTACTCGCAGCGGCTCACGATGCGCGAGCGCAACGTCGCCGGCGGCCGCGAGGCTCACTCCACGGGACGGGCTCTGCTGGAGGGCGCCTGGGCGGGCGGGGCGCAGGCGAGCGGGCGGCGCCTGGGCGCGATCCGGCCGGGATTCCGGGCCGATGTGGTCGTCCTCGACACCGACCATCCCGCCCTCGTGGGAAGAGACGGGGACCAGCTGCTCGACGCATGGATCTTCAGCGGCGAGGACACCCCCGTGCGCGACGTAATGGTGGGCGGGGCCTGGGTGGTGGAGGACGGCCGCCACCGCGGGCAGGAGCAAATCGCGACCGCGTACCGGGCGGTCGCGCGAAGGCTCGCCGCGGCGCTCTAGCCCTGCATCGGCACGCTCTGCGTGCGCACGATCAGCTCAATGTCCCAGATGGCCTCGGCGACCGCTCGTCCGATCAACTCCATCCCGCGCACTTCGCCGATCCGGGATTGGACGTTCTTCAACTCACGCTTGGAAAGCAGGAACTTGAAGATGCCGCAGGCATCCGCGAGCGCGATGATGACGATATCCCGGGGATCGGGGATCATGTCGCTGAACAGCACCTCCATGATGCGCAGCTTCACCTCGCGCTCCGCCTTCCCGTCCACGATCGGATAGCGCCGCGAGCGAAAGACCCACAGGAACCGCTCGTCCTGTCGCGCCAGGATGCCCTTTGAGACGAGCCGCTCAAGCGCGGTCTCGCGGATCTCGGCGGCACGGCCCGCGGCATGCTCCACCCAGTGGCGCGCATCGTGGGTGTCCGCGGCCCTTGCGATCTCCTCCAGCATCGGATCGAGAAGGCCGTCCCCGACCGGCGTCGCGTCGACCAGGAAAAGCTTCTCCAGATCGGTGTCGATCCGGTTCTCAAGCGCCAGGTCCATCAGCACGCCGCCGCCGAGGGCGTAGTTGAGCGACCAGCTGGGGACGTGCGCGAAGGTGCCGTTCTCGTCGTCGAGCAACAGCAGCAGGATCTCTTCCGGAAATCTCAGCAAGGCGACTCCTCCCCTGGGGTCCGTGACGTCGACAAGGCGACTGCCGTCATTATGTCTTGTTTGCCGATGAACGGGAACCCGCCGACGGCAATCCGGGCGGACCCCGCTCCGGCGTCGCCGAGCCGAGCGCGTCCAGGAATCCATCCGACAACCGGCCTCTCGCCACCTCCCACACCGGCCCCCGCAGGACGACCTCCAGTTCCGGGGACACGGACACCTGCAGCGTCCCGCCCTCCATGCGCACTTCGACATCGCCGTGGTCCACCACTCCGCGCCCGGCCGCCGCGACCGCAGCCGCGCACGAGCTGGTCCCGGACGCCCGGGTGCGCCCCACGCCCCGTTCCCAGATGGCGATCTCGACGCAGCCGCGCGAGACCGGCCGCACCAACTGCACGTTCACGCCCGCCGGGAATGCCTCGTGGGCCGTCAGGAAGGGGCCGAGGCGGGAAAGGGCCGCCTCCGAGGGGTCGTCGGTGAACACCACGCAGTGGGGATTGCCGACGCTCACCAGCGTGCAGTCGAGCTTCCCTTCGCTCGGATGCGCGAGCGGCCTCTCCTCCCACCCTGGGGCGAGTCCGGCATCGGCCGGATCCAGCGACGCCCGTCCCATTTCGACCGAGACGTCGTAGCCGCCACCGCCCAGGCGTTGCTCCACGCGCATGCGGATGCGGTCGCCCCCGACCTCCACCGCGAAGCCCTCGCCCGCGACCCAGCTCCGCGACGCCGCGTACGCCGCGAAGACGCGCAGCCCGTTTCCGCTCCGTTCGAACTCGGAGCCGTCCGGGTTGAACATCCGCAGGCGGAAGGGACGGTCCTCGGGAGGCGAGTGCAGGACAACGCCGTCGGCGCCCACGCCCCGCCATCGGTCGCAAATCGCGCGCACCGCCTCCGGCGACGCGGCCCATCGGTCCCCGAACGGAAAAACGAGATAGTCGTTGCCCAGGCCGTGGCCTTTGAAGAACCCGGCTCCGGCGCGTGGACGGTCAGCGGTCATCCCTCCACCCTACGGATGGAGCCGCCGGCTGCTCCACCCATCCTCCTCGCGCTGGAAGAGAAGGCGGTCGTGCAGCCGGTCGGCGCGCCCCTGCCAGAACTCGATGCGCCGCGGATCCAACCGGAAACCGCCCCAGAAATCGGGCAGGGGCACCTCCCGACCCTCGAACCTCTTCTCGATCTCGCGCACCCGCCGCGCCAGCACCTCACGCTCCTGGAGGGGCTGGCTCTGGCGCGACGCCCAGGCACCGATCTGGCTCCCGCGGGGGCGAGTCCGGAAATAGGCGGCCGAAGCTTTCCGGCTCAGCCGGGCGACGCCGCCTTCGACGCGGACCTGGCGCTGGAGCACACCCCAGTGAAAGCAGAGCGCGGCCCGGGGATTGACGGTCAGCTCATCCGCCTTGCGGCTGCCCAGGTTGGTGTAGAAATCGAATCCGTGCTCGCCGAAGCCCTTGAGCAGCACCATGCGCGCGCTGGGCGCGCCACCGGCGGACGCGGTCGCCAGGGTCGTCGCCTCGGGCAGCAGAATGCCGGCCTTGCGCGCCGCTTCGAACCATTGCCCGAAGATCTGGATTGGATCGAGGCCCGGATCCGCATCCGGGAGCCCGCGGGTCAGACCGCGTCCAAGCGAGAAGACAAGACGAAGGTTGGATCCGAGGGACATGCGAACATGCTACCGCCCGAAGCGGGCGGGGGAAAAGGGCGCCAGGCGTGGATCCCCGGCACCCATGACCTGGTTGGCGACCATTTGGCCCGTCACCGCCGACAGCGTGAGCCCGAGGTTTCCGTGCCCCGCGGCGATCGACAGCCCCGCCACCTTGCCGAGAGGGCCGACGAGGGGCAGCCCGTCCGGCGACATGGGCCGGAGACCGCACCACTCCGACAGCGGCGGAGCGTCGCCCAGGGCGGGCAGCCAGGCGCGGGACTTGAGTGTGAGTTGTTCGAGCCGGACAGGGTTCAACTCCAGGTCGTGGCCGGCGAATTCCATCGTCCCCACGAAGCGCACACGCCCTTCCAGCGGCGTGCAGATGATGCCCGTCTCCCGGTTGGTGCAGGCGACGCGCATGCAGGGCGCCCCACCCGGTCCCACGGCCACCTCGCGGTGGTATCCCTTCCCCGGCTGAATCGGGAGGCGGCAGCCGACCTGTCCCGCCAACGCCAGACTGAACGGACCGGTGGCCAGCACGACCGCGTCGCCCGCGACCCGCTCGCCATCGGCGGTCTCCACGCCCCGCACCGCCCCACCCGCGACCGTGAGGCGCCGCACGGCCACGCCCTCGCGGATCGAGACGCTCCTCCGGCGCGCGCCCTCCGCCAGACCGAGGAGGAACAGATACGGGTCCAGGATTCGGGTTTCGGGAAACAGGACTCCGCCCGCCACCCGCGGACCGAGCGCCGGTTCCAGTTCGCGGGCCTGACCGCCGTCCACGACCTGGGGGTGGTATCCGCGAGCTCGCATCAGCCCGGCGTCGTGCCGCGCTCTCGCCATGGCTTTCCCGCCGATGCAGACCTCCAGGTAGTTCCCGCTCCGGTATTCGCAGGCGATCCCCTCCTCTCCCACCATGGCATCGAAGCAGGCGAGCGTATCCAGCCCCAGCGGAGCCAGCGTCTCCAAGCAGCGCCTCTCGTGCCGGCGGGTGCAGTGCCGCGCGAACTCGGCCAGCCAGCGCCAGACGCCCGGGTCACGCCGCGACCGCACGTACAATGGACTCCGCGCGTCGAAGAGGTGCGGCAGTGACTGCCGGACCTTCCCGGGCCGGTTCAGCGGAGGATGTCCGGCGGCCACGATCCCGGCGTTGCCGCGCGAGGCGCCCGCGCCCACCCCGGCGCGCTCGAGTACCACGACTTCCGCTCCACGCCGCGCCAGGTACCAGGCCGAGCAGAGCCCGACGAGACCTCCGCCGACGACGATGACGCGGGAAGTGGACATGGCGGCTCCGGGAGACCCGTGGTCACAGGTGGGTTCGTCCGCCCTACCTCGAGCCCCGGCAGGCTGTTCCCTCCTCGGCGCGCCGGAACGGCGCGGCCCTTCGGTCTGGTCGCCGATCTGCGCGCCGTGGCCGGGGCGCATGTGGCGGAAGACTGGCTTGAAGCGGTATATAGTACGGTCTGGGTGCCAGTCTACCTGAACACGGCTGCGGGCGATGAAACTCTTCGGATTCCCGGCGTTGGCGAGCGAATGCGACACCAGTTCGAGGAATGCCGTCCACACACCTCGATGGTTCGGTTCCGCCGTGAAATGGACGGCCCTTGCGATTTCCGCCTGCAGTCCCTCCGCGGCCTCGACGCCGGAGAGCCAGACGCCGGGTCCCGGACCCGTGGCGGGTGGCACGGAGCAGGTCGCGCACCAGGTGGTGACGGTGGTCGACGACCTGAGCAACCCGTGGGCGCTGGCATGGCTCCCCGGCGGGGACATGCTGGTGACCGAGCGGCCGGGCCGGCTGCGCATCGTGCGCGACGGCACGCTCCTGCGCGGCGCGGTCGAGGGCGTGCCGGAGGTGCGGGCGCGGGGCCAGGGGGGCCTTCTGGACGTGGCGCCGCACCCGGACTTCGAGAGCAACCGCCTCCTCTACCTCAGCTTCGCGAAACAGCACCCCGACGGCGGCGCCAGCACCGTGGTCGTCCGCGGCCGCTTCGAGAACGACGCGCTCACCGGGGTCGAGCAGATCTGGGTTGCGCAGTCCCGGGGCCGCGACCACTTCGGTTCCCGCCTGGCCTTCGACGCCGACAACCACCTCTACATCACCGCGGGCGACCGTCAGGTGTCGCCCCGGGGCGGGCTCGCCGAGCTGTCGGCCCACCCGGCGCAGGACCTTTCCACCCACCACGGCGTGGTGGTGCGCCTGCACGACGACGGGCGCATCCCGGCCGACAACCCGTTCGTCGGCCGGGACGGAGCGCTCGAGGACATCTACAGCTACGGGCACCGCAACGCGCAGGGGATGGCCTTCCACCCGGAGACCGGGGACCTTTGGCTGAACGAGCACGGGCCGCAGGGGGGAGACGAGGTCAACCTGATCCTGCCGGGCCGCAACTACGGCTGGCCGGTGGTCGGATACGGGGTCAACTACGGGAGCGGGTCGAGGATTCACGTGGGCAGCCACCGGGAAGGGATGGAGCCGCCCGCGCACTACTGGGTGCCGTCCATCGCCACGTCGGGACTGCTGATCTACACCGGCGACCGCTTCCCCCGGTGGCGCGGCTCGATGTTCGTGGGCGGGCTGGTCGGCCAGCAGCTGGCGCGCCTGACCCTGGACGGGCGCACCGTCACCGCCGAAGAGACCCTGGTGCGGCGCATGGGTCGCATCCGCGACGTGCGTCAGGGCCCGGACGGCCTCATCTACCTGGTGTTCGACCGGCCCGGCATGGTCGCACGCCTGGAACCCGGCAGCTAGGCGCCCCAAGAGGCCACAGGCCACACCCATGGCTGATCACCACCCACCGGCCAGCGGGAGAGCGCGCGCGATCGGTTTCTGGCTCGGTCTGGGCTGTTTCATCCTGCTGCTGGCGTTTCCGATCGATCCGGCCAACCCGCCGGCAAGCCGCCTCGCCGCCGTCGCGAGCCTGATGGCCATCTGGTGGGTGAGCAACGCGCTGCCGCTCTTCGCGACCGCCCTCCTCCCCCTTGTGCTCTTCCCGCTGCTCGGCGTGATGCCGGGCGGAGACGTCGCGCCGGTCTACTTCAACAGCACGGTCGTCCTCTTCCTGGGGGGCTTCATGATCGCGCTGACCATGGAGAGCTGGAACCTGCACAAGCGCATCGCCCTCGGCATCATCCACGCCGTGGGAGGCGGACCCCCGCGCATCATCCTGGGCTTCATGGTGGCAGCCGCTTTCCTCTCCATGTGGATCTCCAACACCGCCACCGCGGTGATGATGGTGCCGATCGGACTCGCGATGGTGCTTCAGGTCGAGGAGACCGCCGGCGCGAAGCACTCGCGCACGTTCACCACCGCCCTTATGCTGGGCATCGCCTACGGCTGTTCGATGGGCGGGCTGACGACGCTGGTCGGAACGCCTCCCAACCTGTCCTTCCAGCGCATCTTCCAGATCATCTTCCCCGAAGCGCCTCCCATCGACTTCGGCACCTGGATCGTGATGGGTCTTCCGATCGGCGTCACGATGATCGCGGTGGCCTGGCTGCTGCTCACGCAGGTCCTGTATCGTCCATCGCCGGAAGTCCGGATCGAGAGGGATATCCTCGAGCGCGAACGCGCCGGCCTGGGCCCGATCTCCTTCGAGGAGCGCTCCGTGGCAATCGTCTTCGCCATGACAGCGCTGCTGTGGGTCTTCAGGCGGGATCTGGAACTCGGTTTCGCGACCGTCCCCGGATGGTCGAACCTGCTTCCCTACGCCGGCATGATCGACGACGGCACCGTGGCCATCGCCATGGCGTCGGTGCTCTTCTTCATCCCGACCCGAAACAGGACGCCGCGCACCGCGGGCGCGATCCCGAAGTGGCTGGAGCCGCTTGGCTGGGCCGTCCGTTTCGGCACCGCGAACCGCGTAATGGGTGCGGAGGTGATCCCGCGTCTGCCCTGGAACATCGTGCTGCTCTTCGGAGGCGGATTCGCCCTCGCGGCCGGTTTCCAGGGGACGGGGCTCGCGAACATCATCGGGAGTCAGTTCCAGGGACTCGGCGGGCTGCCGGACTTCGCCGTCATCCTCCTCGTATGCCTCACCCTCACCTTCCTCACTGAGCTGACCAGCAACCTGGCCACCACGGAGATGATTCTCCCCATTCTGGCTTCAGTGGCCGTGCTGACCGAAATGAACCCGCTCATCCTGATGGTTCCCGCGACGCTGTCCGCGTCGTGCGCCTTCATGATGCCGGTCGCGACGCCCCCCAACGCCATCGTCTTCGGAAGCGATCGCATCTCGGTCGGAGAGATGGCGCGCGCGGGCATCTTCCTGAACCTGATCGGGGCGCTCGTGATCGCCACCCTGGTGCTGACGCTGGGAGAGACCGTCTTCGGCATCGAATCGGGCGTGATGCCGGAGTGGGCAACCGAGGCCGCGGCCGGAGAGATCGGCGGCTAATCCCCGGCCCGACATCGCAGTCCGAATGAACCGGCGGGATGCCAAGCTGGGAGGGGCATCATGACGGATCACCGACCACCGACCAGCCGCCGGACGCGGGCGATCGGCTTCTGGCTCGGCCTGGGCTGCTTCCTCCTGCTGCTGGCGTTTCCGGTGGATGCGGCCAACGCACCCGCGAGCGGCCTCGCCGCCGTGGTGAGCCTGATGGCGATCTGGTGGGTGAGCAACGCGCTACCGCTCTTCGCGACCGCGATTCTTCCGCTGGCGCTCTTCCCCCTGCTCGGCATCATGTCCGGGAACGACGTCGCCCCGGTCTATTTCAACGGCACGATCGTCCTCTTTCTGGGAGGCTTCATGATCGCGCTCTCCATGCAGAGGTGGAACCTGCACAAGCGCATAGCCCTGGGCATCATCCACGCCGTAGGTGGCGGACCCTCGCGCATCATCCTGGGCTACATGGTGGCCGCCGCCTTCCTTTCCATGTGGATCGCCAACACCGCAACCGCCGTGATGATGGTGCCCATCGGGCTCGCGATGGTGTTCCAGGTCGAGGAAACCGCCGGCGTCAGACACTCGCGCACGTTCACCGTCGCTCTCATGCTCGGCATCGCGTACGCCTGTTCGATGGGCGGCGTGACGACGTTGGTCGGAACCACTCCCAACCTGTCCTTCCAGCGCATCTTCCAGATCATCTTCCCCCAGGCGCCCCCGATCGAGTTCGGCACCTGGATGGTGCTGGCCACTCCCGTCGGGATCACGATGGTCGCGGTGTGCTGGTTTCTCCTTACCCAGGTCCTCTACCGTCCATCGCCGGAAGTGCGGATCGACCGGGACGTCCTCGAGCGCGAGCGCGCCGAGCTCGGTCCGATCTCTTTCGAGGAACGTTCCGTGCTGGTCGTCTTCGCGATCACCGCGGTGCTGTGGATCTTCCGGCGGGACCTGGAGCTCGGCTTTGGAACGATTCCGGGCTGGTCCAACCTCCTGCCCTTCCCCGGGATGGTCGACGACGGCACGGTGGCGATCACCATGGCGGCGGTCCTCTTCTTCATCCCGACCCGGAACCAGCCGCCGCGCGGCACGAGCGAGGCGACGGCGGACACGGTCCGCAAATGGCCGAAGTCGCTCCGCCGCGCCGTCCGTTTCGCATCCGCCAACCGCGTAATGGGCGCGGAGGTGATCCCGCGTCTGCCGTGGAACATCGTGCTCCTCTTCGGAGGAGGCTTCGCCCTTGCAGCCGGTTTCACCGACACCGGGCTCGCCAACATCATCGGGAATCGGTTCCAGGGACTCGGCGGGCTGCCGCCCGTCGTCGTCATCCTGCTGGTTTGCCTCACGCTCACCTTCCTGACCGAGCTGACCAGCAACCTGGCCACCACGGAGATGATTCTCCCCATCCTGGCTTCGGTGGCGGTGGTGACGGAGATGAATCCGCTCACGCTGATGCTCCCCGCGACACTCTCCGCGTCGTGCGCCTTCATGATGCCGGTCGCGACGCCGGCCAACGCCATCGTCTTCGGCAGCGACCGCATCTCGGTCGGGGAAATGGCGCGAGCGGGCATCCTGCTGAACCTGATCGGGGTGATCGTGGTCACGACGGTGGTGATCCTGCTGGGAGAGGCGGTCTTCGACTTTGACCGGGGAGTGATGCCGGATTGGGCGACGGAACCAGCCGCGGATCCTCAAGCCCCCCGTAGAGGGCCGGTAACCCCTTAGTCGTCCCTCTTGCGCCGTCCCGCCACGGCGCCGCGGATGGCCTCTTCGAGACGCCTGGGGTGGTCGCTTCCCACATAGAGCCTGCGGCCCTCGTCAAGCCCGATCACGACCGCGCGATCGCCGCGGGCGGTCCAGGCCTTCTTCTTGCCCGCGCCGCGCACCCCCCAGCCGCCGAACTCCACCAGCGGGCGGTAGCGCACGCTCTCCAGCGAGACGATGCTGTCGAAGGGCACCATCCTGCGCACGAGTCCCACCGAGCCCAGGTGCATCACGATGCGGGTCTCCTGCACCAGCACCGTCAGCCCGCCCAGCACCATGCGCAGACCCCACCCCGCAGCGAGGATGGCCGCGCCCACGGCCAGCCGGAAGAGCACGCCGCCGCCCGAGGTGACGAACACGGAATACGCGCACGAGACGATGGCCACGCCATAGATTAGATCCACCCAGTACGCCCAGGACGTGCGCTCGCGGTAACGAGTCTGCTCTTCCATCTTCACCTTGCGCCTCCGGTCCGGATGCGGTGGAGGGGGAACGCTCCTTCGGGAGTCATTCCACCACCCCCTGATCGTTGTCGCCCGCCTCCGGCGGGAGCTCTGCCAGCCGACTCTTCAGGAAGCGCCGCAGGATGCGGTAGGTGAGTCCCCACACCGGATGGCCCTCGACCCGGTAACAGGGGAATTCCCGCTTCCCCGCGGGCGTGTCCACCGCCACCGCCGAGCGCGCCCCGGGACCGCTCAGGTCGGCGACGGGCACCCAATATACGGCCGCGATCTCGGTGCTGGCCACGTGCGCGCCGGAGCCTTCCGAGAGGAGGAAGACGAAAGGGGCGATCACGAGCCGGGGAATCGCCCGCGAGGTCGGCTTCAGGTCGGGAAGCCGGCCCAGGAGCGCGCCCGAGCGGCCCAGGTCGATCCCGACCTCCTCCCGCGTCTCCCGCACCGCAGTCTCCCGGAGATCGGCGTCCTCCGGATCCCGGCGCCCCCCGGGGAGCGCCATCTGCCCCGACCAGGGATCGCGCGGCGAACGCGCCCGGCGCACGAGCAGGAAGGCCGGCTCCGGCTTCCGGCGCAGCACGAGCGCAACCGCCGCCTGCATCGCCGGATCGTCTCCGGCCGCCATCCCGCCGCTAGCTCACCACCCTCCTCCTCGTCCGGGGGCCGTCCTTCTGCTGCAGGTACGGGACCCCCTTGGTGATCCAGTCGGGCGCCGGCTCGCCCTTCAGGTAGTGCCCGAACCATTCGAGTATGCGGTTCTGGTAGTCCAGCTGGTTGGGTTCCTCGGCCAGCCCGTGGTTCTCGCCCTCGTAGACCAGCATCACCATGTGCTTCCCGGCCCTGCGCGCGGCGTTGTAGAACTCGACCCCCTGATTGAACTCGACGGCGCCGTCCTCGGTCCCGAACATCATCAGCAGCGGCGTGTCCAGGTTCTCGATGTGATGGACGGGAGAGTTGTTGAAGTAGGAGTCCCAGTCCTCCCACCACGGCACCTGCATGCGGCCCTGGCTGATCTCGAAGATGCGAGCGTCGGTGCCCCCGCTGTTCCAGTAGAACGACAGGTACATGCTCATGAGGTTGGTGAGGGGCGCACCCGCCACCGCGCTTGCGAACAGGTCGTCCTGGGTGACGAAGAAGGTGGTCTGGTAGCCGCCCCACGAATGCCCGATCAGTCCGATCCGCTCCGGGTCGACCAGCCCCGTCTCCAGCACGGCCGCCACCGCCGGACGCAATGTCTCCACGTTGGACTGTCCCGGCCGGCGGTCGCGGTAGACGATGTCCGGGCGGAAGACGAAGTACCCTTCCTGGGTCCAGATCTGCTGGTTGTAGTAGCGGGTCGGATCCGGCACCTGGTACTGGTGCAGACCCTGCGACAGCAGCTCGTAGTGATAGACGATCATCGGGTACCGCCGTCCCGGCTCGTAGTCGGCGGGATAGGTCAGCGCTCCCTGCAGGCGCCGTCCCCACTCGTTCTCGTACTCGACCAGCTCGGTCCGGCCCCACGCATAGTCGTCCTGGAAGGGGTTGGTGCGCGTGACCTGGCTGGCGTCGTCCAGGTCCGGCCCGGCCGCGAAGTAGTCCGGGGAATCGTCGAAGCGCTCGCGACGGAAGACGAAGACGTCGGCGTCCCGGGCCTTTCGCAGGGCGCCGCCGAAGGAGCCGTAGGAGGCGTCGTCCCGGATCAGGGACTCGGGGTCCTGGCCGGGGCGGGCCCGTGAGAATCCCGCCTCCTTGGTCCACTGCCCGTAGGTGGAGTAGTAGATGGGCTCTCCGGGGTCGAAGGCCTCGGCTTCCGGGTCCGGCTGCATGGCGCGGTAGCGCACTTCATCTTCCGCGCCCTGGGTCAGGCGGCGGCCGCCCGAACCGTCCGCCTGCACTTCCCAGACGTCCCAGCGGTCGTTGATCAGCACGGACTCGTCGTCCTCCGTCCAGCCGGCCAGCCCGAACGCGGGCATCTGCTCCCGGGTCGGGGTCAGGTCCAGGTTGACGAAGGTCCCGCCCAGCCCCTCGGTGATGTTGCGCGTCTCCCCGCTGGAGAGGTCGTGGCTCCACCAGTCCTCGCCCTCGAACCAGATCGCGTACCGGCCCTCCGGGCTCCCCTGGACCGCCAGCGTGATCCGCTCCCGGACAAGCGACTCCGCGCCCGAGCGCGCGTCCACCGAGTACAGGTCGTAGAACTGCTGGTTGAACATCGCGTCCACGTCGTAGGGGGTCTCGTCGCGGTTGAGGACGTGGCCGCCTCCCTCCAGCAATGTGGTCTGGTCGGCGTGGTCGCCGCCGAGCATCAGAAAGCGCCCGTCATCCAGGCGCCACGCGCCGATCTGGTTGCGCTGCCGCAGCTGCCGCTCCCTCACCCGCTGCTGCGGCACCGGATCGACATCGAGCGAGTGCCAGATCTCGACGCCGGCCCGCTCTTCCTCCTCGTCCTCGCCCGCCTCCCCCCGCTCTTCATCTCCGTCCGGGTCCTCTTCATCCTCCCCGGCGTCGCCCTGCTCCTCATCGCCCTCCGCTTCATCGCCTTCCTCCCCGCGGGCGTCCTCATCCTCCGGCACCGGAATCCGCTCGTGATAACCGAGGAAGAGGATGGATCCGTCCTCGGACCAGGACGGGGCGCGGTGCTCGACCACGCGCTGACCGGGAAGCAGCGTCGGGGATTCGCGCGGATCGAGAACGAGCGCCTCGCCGTCACCCTGGTCGAGGTTGCGCCACGCCAGCGCGACGTGCGCCGTGTCCTCGTGCTCGTCGTCGGTGTAGGTCTTGAGCACGGCCAGGTCCGCCGCCTCCTCGCGCCAGGAGAGCTCCCGGTACTCGGCATCGTCGGTGTCCAGCGAGCTGATGCGGCCCGACTCGGGATCGTAGAGGCGGACCCCGTTGCCCACGCGGTCCTCGGCATCCACCGTCATCGCCAGCAGATGTCCCTCGTCCTGCCACGCGAGCGCGCCGACGTTGCCAAAGCTGATCGAGGCGCCCGAAGCCAGACTCCGCACGATGGCGTCCGCTCCCGCGCCCTCCTGCTCCTCGGGCTCGTAGCGCCGCAGCGCGAGATGGCGCCCGTCTCCCGAGAAGGAGAAGGACGAGATTTCCTCGATCGTCTCCTGATCACCCGTGCGCAGGCTCAGCAGTCCCATGTCGTTGCGCACCGGCTCGCGGCGCTCCCGCAGCGCCTCCCGCTCGTCGGGGGAGATGCCGATCGCGTAGGCGAGCCAGGCTCCGTCCTCGCTGAACCGCGGGCTTCGGCCGAAAGGGACCACCACCACCGAGTCGGAATCGGTGCGGTGGACGCGCAGCTCGTCTTCGTCGTTGACCCGGCTGATGCCGACCGCGAGCCAGAGGCCGTCGGGCGAGAGCGTCGCCTGGCCCAGGGTCTCCCACTGGCCGTAGTCGTCGGGGGTGAGGGTGGGCCTCTGTTGCGCGGATGTCTCCGCGGCCCACGCGGCGCCGACCGCCAGGATAACGAGTAAGTGATTGTGAGACAGCGATTTCATGCTCTTCCTCCTACCTTCACGTTGGGAAGACTCCGATTATCGGACGTTGGGTGGGTCGGGACACCGGGGTCCGGAGGGCCGGGATGCAGGGTTTGGAAGGTGCCCGCGGTAGCTGCGTCGGGCAAGCACGCTCGGGTGCCGAACCCTTACCTGCCCAGACCCTCTTTTGTTGGCCAGTTAAGGCCAATTGTGGCGAACAACAGAGGCGGCGATAGGGAAAGGGATCATCCTCCCGGCAGCAGCCCGCGGTGCTCGAACCCGGCGCTCGTGTGGGCGACGAGTTCCAGCCGGCCGTCCAGCAGGTCGTGCATGAGGCGCGTGGTGAGCGGGATCGCGCGAGTGACCTCGGTGACGTCCGGCCCGGCCAGGCGGAGCACCACCGCCCCACCCCCCTCCCCGTCGGCCGCCGGGATCCGCCGCACGATCACACCCAGCGCATCCTCCGGTTCGACCCCCGCGAGCGCGATGCGGTACGAGAGCGTGCCGGTCGGCAGATCCAGCAGGAAGGCGCCCTCCACATCCCCGTGCGGCGGGTCGAGCGCGACCAGCACGGGATCGGGCGGGCGTCCTCCGTCGAGAGGCGGCGTGCGCAGCGGTGCCCGCCGCTTCGGGCCGGCCGTCTCTAGCGCGTAGGCGAAGCCGACCAGGCGGGCGTCGGCGAGCGCGCGGCCGAGCAGCTCGAGCCCCGCCGGCACCTCCGTCTCGGTGAACCCGGCCGGCACGGTGAGCGCCGGCAGCCCGGTGTTGGCGCTCAGCGAGCAGGTGGAGCCGACCGGCACCGCCCCGATCAGCGCGGTCTCCTGGCGCATGGTCGGATAGGCGAGCGCGTCGAGCTCCAGCTCGTCCATGAAGCCGAGCACCGCTTCCCGCAGGGCCTGCCGACGGGCCATCGTCTCCGCGTACTCGTCCGCGGGCCGCTCGGTGCGGGCGATGCGCCGCCGGAAGGTGCCGTCCAGCGCCTCGTGGTGCAGGCCGGCCTCAACGATCTCCTCGAGCGTCGAAACCGGAGCGTCCGGGACCCCGGCCAGGTAGTCCATCAGGTCGAACTTGAACTCCAGGTCGATCAGGCCGGTGTTCGCGAGCAGGCTGTCCAGGTCGGGGATGGTGACGTCCACCACCTCGGCCCCCAGCGAGTCCATCTCGGCCAGGGCGGCGCGCACCACCTCCGTGATCCGCCCCCCGCCCCCGCCCTCCTCCAGCCAGTCGGCGAGCACGCCGATGCGGGCGCCCTCCAGCGCGGCCGGGTCGAGGGCGGACTGGAAGTCCGGAACGCCGCGACCCTCCAGGACGGCCGTGGCCGGGTCGGCCGCGTCCGGCCCGACCGTCGCGTCCAGCGCGATCGCCAGGTCGGTGACGGTGCGCGCGAGCGGGCCGCCGGTGTCCTGCGAGTGCGAGAGCGGCAGGATGCCGTCGATGCTCGACAGCCCCTTGGTGGGCCGCAGCCCGAACAGGTTGTGCACCGCCGCCGGGATGCGGATCGACCCGCAGGTGTCGCTCCCCCATCCGACCGCCGCGAAGCTCGCGGCCACCGCCGCCCCCGTCCCCCCCGAGCTTCCGCCCGGGTTGCGCGCGGGCTCGTAGGCGTTGCGGCTCTGCCCGCCCAGCGAGCTGATGGTGGTGATCCCCGCCGCGAGCTCGTGCAGGTTGGTCTTCCCCAGGATGACCGCGCCCGCCTCGCGCAGCCGAGCCACCTGGAAGGCGTCGTCGGGCGGCCGCAGCCCGGAGAGCGCCAGGCTCGACCCGGTGGTCGGCATCCCGGCCACGTCGTAGTTGTCCTTCATGAGCACCGGGATGCCGTGCAGCGGCCCGCGCACCGTGCCCGCCGCCCGCTCGCGGTCGAGCGCGTCGGCTTCCTCGCCCACCCTCGGGTTCAGCCGCGTGATGGTGTTCAGCTCCGGCCCGGCGACGTCGTACGCCGCGATGCGGTTGAGGTAGAGGTCAACCAGCTGGCGCGACGTGACCCGGCCCTCCTCCAGCGCCCGCTGCAGGTCGGGGATGGAGGCTTCCGCGACCTCGGATTCGGAATCCGCGGCCCCGCCGCCGCATCCGGTGACGGCGAGCGCGACTACGGCCGGCAGCATGCCATGGAATCTCTTGCGCATGGAATCTCCTCGGTTGGGATGCGATGCCCTTGGCGGAGGGTAGCCGCCCGTCAGGCGTCGGCCTCCGCTGCCGGCTTCCGCAGAAGCGCCCCCTTGCCACCCACGCGAACGAAGGGCAGATCGTGCCGATCGATGAACTCGCGATAGGCTTGAAGGGCGCCGTCGCACCAGGCGGGCTCCACGCAGTCGTCCAGAACGATGCCGCCGCCGGGAACGAGCCGGGGCCAGAGGGCCTCCAGGGTAACGGCCGTGGGCAGGTAGAGGTCGACATCCAGAAACACCGCGCCGATCGGGCCGATTTCCTCCCAATTCACCTTCGAGCAGTCGGCTTCGATGATGCGGTAGCCGCTGTAGCCGAGACGGGCAAGGCTGTGGTTGAAGACGCGGGCGCTGCCGTAGGAGTAGTCGGAGAGCTCCGCGGCGCGCTTGCGGCGGTTTTCGACCTCGTAGTCGATGCTCTCGCGCGTGAAGCCGGCGAAGGTGTCGACGAACACGAGGGTCCTTGGATCACCGGTGGTTCGCAGATGCTCCAGGAGAAAGACCGAGGTGTCTCCCCGCGCCACGCCGATTTCCACAATCGCTCCTCCGGTGTCGCGGGTGGCGTCGATGAGCCCGATCATTGCCGAGAGTTCACCCGGGTCCACCCAATAGCGGTATTCGGGAAGCATCGCGTTGCGGAGGCCGGGCAGCCGGTAGACGATGCGCTTGATCGTGGTCATGAGCCCGCGCGCCCGCCGGTTCAGGACGCGCACCAGGGAAATCGATGCGCCCACGCCGGGGCTCCGTGGCACGCGTGGCGCCGGTGGGGTCGGGGAGGAAGGCATGGACCGGGGATTAGAGGTCGATTGGAGGCTCGGCGGTGTCGCGAAGATGCGCGCATTCCATGATTGCAGGAAACGCGGGCCCGGAAAAGATGTAGCGGAAGCGAGGACAAGAGCGATCGATGATCCGCGACCAATCGTGGCACGGATCGCCTCCCGCGACTGGCGCAACCCCGCGGACCGCGTCACTGTCTTCTGGAGCACCTCCAAAGGCCCCGAACCCCGCACTCCCATGAACGACGACGACGCCCACCGCCGGAGAACCGGAGCCGACTCCGGGGTCGGAAACCCGGAAACCACAGAGCCCACCGCCCTCAACCGCCGCGACTTCCTGAAGGCCGGCGCGCTCGGGGTGGCTGCCGGCGGCACCGTCGGATGCACCGAGTCCGGAGCCGAGGCGGCCACTGTGGGAGCCCAGGCCTCGGCCTCGGCCACCGCCGCCACCCCCCAGGGACTCCCCGCCCCCCC
>JAAXGM010000090.1 GCA_012267435.1 Gemmatimonadota bacterium | reverse complement strand
TGCCAGCCCGGCGCCTCGCCGCTCCCGGTGCTCGCGGGGATCCCGCCACGGACTGCTTGTAGCTTGCGGCTCACCTTCCTTGGAACGGGGACATCGATCGGCGTGCCGGTGATCGGCTGCGACTGCGCCAACTGCACCTCCGACGATCCCCGCGACCGGCGCACCCGCCACGGAGCGCTCCTCGGCCTGGAGGGCGGGAATCTCCTCATCGATACTCCACCCGAGCTGCGGCTGCAGCTGCTGGCAGCGGGCGTCGACCGGATCGGCGCGGTGTGGTACACGCACCTGCACGCCGACCACGTGCACGGCATCGACGACGTGAGGGTCTTCTCGACGCGCAGCCGCGGGCCCGTTCCCGCCTACCTCGCCGAAGAGCTTCTGGGGCAGATGCGGCGGCGCTTCTCGTACATCTTCGATCCCCGCCACCGGCCGCCGAAGGGAACGACGAGACCGCAGATCGCCTTGAACGCCTATGCGGATGGCGTACCGGAGGAGATCCTGGGCGCCGAAATCACACCGTTTCGGGTACCCCACGGCCCGGTAGACGCCTTCGGGCTGCGGGTGGGGCGGCTGGGGTACGTGACCGATGCCAAGAGCATCCCGGCGGCGGCCCGCGAGGTTCTGGACGGGGTCGAGGTGCTGGTGCTCAACGCGCTTTGGCGGGGGCGCACCCACCCGACGCACTTCAACGTCGAGGAGGCGGTGGAGATGGCGCGCGAAATCGGGGCGCGCCGCACCTTCCTGACACACCTGACCCACTTCGTGGGCTACCGCGAGCTGGCCGAATCGCTGCCGCGCGGGATCGAACCGGCCTACGACGGTCTCACGGTGGAGGTGTAGGGGTCCGTGGACGCATCGCGCCTTCCCGCCATCGACTTCGGGAACCTGGTCGCGGGGGTGCTGGAGGGGTCCGGAATGGAACCGCGCCGGTTGCGCGGAGAGCTTGCCGCACGCTTCCGGGACGCCCACGCCGAGGTGGAGGCGCGCAGAAAGACCGGCGAAGCGGGCTTCTTCGACCTCCCGCGCGACCGCCCTCTCGCGGCCCGGACCCGACGGTTGGCCGACACCTCCGCGAGGCGGTGCGACGCCCTTGTCGTGATCGGCATCGGCGGCTCGGCCCTGGGTGCGGCCGCGCTCCGGGACGCCCTCCTGCCCCCCTCCTGGAACGAACCGGACGCCGCCGCGCGCGGCCACGCCCCCAGCCTCCACATCCTCGACAACCCCGATCCCGATACCGTCTCGGCCCTCCTCGCCCGCCTGAACCCGTCGCGTACTCTCTTCAACGTCGTCAGCAAGTCCGGCACCACCACCGAGACGATGTCGCTGTTCCTGGTTGTGTGGCGATGGCTCGAAGACACGCTCGGGGCCGGGAAGGCGAAGACCCGCTTCCTGTTCACCACCTCCCCGGAGCGCGGCACGCTGCGGCAGCTCGCCACCCGCTGGGACATCCCCGCCCTCCCCATCCCCGATGCCGTGGGCGGTCGCTTCTCGGTGCTCTCGCCGGCCGGCCTCCTGCCCGCCGCGGCCGCGGGCATCGACATCGAGGCCGTGCTGGCCGGCGCCGGCGCGATGGCCCGCCGCTGCTCCACCCCCGACCTGGCGCGCAACCCGGCCGGAACCCTGGCCACGCTGCTCCACGCCGCCGACACCGAAATGGGGGCGTCCGTGCAGGTGTTCATGCCTTACTCCGACCGCCTCCGCGGCTTCGCCTACTGGGTTCGGCAACTCTGGGCCGAGTCGCTGGGCAAGGCTCTGGACCGGGCCGGGAGGCGGGTCGAGACGGGGCCCACACCGCTGCCCGCCTTCGGTGCGGCGGACCAGCACTCGATCCTGCAGCTCCTCATGGAGGGTCCCCGCGACAAGGTGGTCGTCTTCCTCGGCCGCGAAGCGCCCGGCGAGGATGTCGCGATCCCGGCACTCTTCCCCGACTCGCCGGGCCTCGCGTACCTGGGCGGCCACACGCTCTTCGGGCTGCTGGACCGGGAACGGCGCGCGACCGCCGAGGCGCTGCGGCGCGCCGGCCGCATGAACATGACCGTCATGGTCGGCCGCGTGGACGCGCATTCGGCCGGAGCGCTGTTCATGCTCTTCCAGATTGCCGTCGTCTACGCGGGAGCGCTCTACGGCGTCGATCCGCTGGACCAGCCGGGGGTGGAGCTGGGGAAGACGCTCACCCGCGGCCTCATGGGCGGGAGCGGCCATGAAGTCCCCTCGATACCCCCGCCCGACCCCCGTTGGCGTGTGTGACCCGGCGTGCTTAAATTGCGGGCGCGCCGGCGGATCGACGGCCCGGCCGATCGCCGCGGACACGGCGGCGCCGAACCGTCCCGGAGCGTCACGCAACACACCAAGGAGGCGAGGATGAGCACGGGGGACGATCAACATACGGTCATCATAGAAAAGGGCCACGGCACCGAGATCGGGGCTTTCCTTCTCGGGGCGCTCGTCGGCGCGGGAATCGCGCTGCTCTTCGCTCCCGCCACCGGCGCGGACACCCAGAAGCGGATCCGCGAGCAGGCCCGGAGGCTGAAGGACCTGACCGGTGATCGGGTGCGCGGCCTCCGCGACGACCTGGGATCCCGCATGTCTCCGGCCCGGGGCGTGGTCGAGCAGGGGCGCCGGATCGCGGCGGATGCGCGTGCGGAGCTGGAAGACAAGCTGGAGCGCTCCAAGGCGGTGTACCGGGCCGGGATCGACGCGGCCCGGGAGGAGAGCATGCGGCAGCTGCAGGACAGCGGTGGAAACGGATCCTCGACCGATGCTTCGTAGGTCGGGGACATCTCGGAAAAAGGAGAATCGGGACCCGGCATGAAGATCTACCTGGACACCGCCAACCTGGCCGAAATCCGCGAGGCGGCCCGCTGGGGCATCCTGAGCGGCGTGACCACCAACCCCTCGCTGATGGCGCGCGAAGAGGGCGCCGACTTCGAGGACACCATCCGCACGATCGCGTCGCTGGTCGACGGCCCCATCAGCGCCGAGACGGTCTCCGAGGACGCCGACGGTATGGTCCGGGAGGGCGTCGAGTACGCCGCTTGGCACTCCAACGTGATCATCAAGGTCCCCGCCACGACCGCCGGTCTGGAAGCGGTCGCCCGGCTCGGACGGAGGGGGATTCGCTGCAACGTCACCCTGATCTTCAACACGAACCAGGCGCTCATGGCCGCCCTGGCCGGCGCCTTCGTCGTGTCGCCGTTCATCGGCCGCCTGGACGACATCTCGCAGGACGGCATGGAGCTCATCCGCGAGATCGCCGCCGTCTTCGAACAGGACCCGGACATCCGAACGCAGATCCTGGCCGCGTCGATCCGCCACCCGCGCCACGTCATCGAGTCCGCGCTGGCCGGGGCGCACATCGCCACCTGCCCGTTCGGCGTGCTCAGGAAGGGGATGCGGCATCCGCTCACCGACAGCGGCAACGCCGCCTTCCTCGCCGACTGGCGGGCCCGCGAGGCCACGATGGCACTGGCCGCCGCCGGGGACTGAGCCGCCCGTGGGCGCGCCGCCCGGCGGCTCGCGCAAGGTCGTCGCCCGCAACAGGAAGGCCCGGCACGAGTACGAGGTGCTGGACAGCGTGGAGGCGGGGCTCGTGCTGGTGGGCACCGAGGTGAAGTCGGTCCGTGCGGGCAAGGTGGCCTTCCGCGACGCGCACGCCCGTGCCCGTTCCGGCGAAATGTGGCTCCACAACCTCCACATCGCCCCCTACGAGGCCGGAAACCGGTGGAACCACGACGAGACCCGGCCGCGCAAGCTGCTTCTGCACCGCGACCAGATCCGCCGCATCGCGTCCCGGTCGGAGGAGAAGGGACTCACGATCGTTCCACTGGACCTGTATTTTCGCAGGGGCCGGGCGAAGATCACCCTGGGGCTCTGCCGTGGAAAAAAACACCGTGACAGGAGAGAGGAACTGAAGCGCAGGACGATGGATCGCGAGGCGGAACGGGCCATGAAGAGCCGCGGCGGCCGGTGACGGAGCTCTTCGGGGCGCGCTTCTCCAACCCCGTGTTGATGGCCGCCGGCACCTGCGGTTTCGGGGAACCGGTGGTGGACGTCATGTCGCCGGGCGAGATCGGAGGACTGGTGACGAAATCGGTGACGGTCGAGCCGCGGTGGGGGAATCCCGCCCCCCGCGTGGCCGAGTTCGACGGCGGCATGCTGAACTCGGTCGGGCTCGCCAACCCGGGGCTGAAGGCGGTGCGGGAGGAAAAGCTCCCGTGGATGCGGCGCAGCCTGGAGGGGCTGCCGGTCTTCGTGTCGGTCGCGGGGGCGACGGTGGACGAATACGCTTCCGTCGTCAGCGGACTGGAGGGGGAGGACGGCTTCATCGGTTTCGAGCTCAACCTGTCCTGCCCCAACGACTCGCATCTGGGCGGGCGGCCGTTCTGCCTCGATCCTGACGCCCTGCGTGAGGTCCTCGACGCGGTGCGGCCCCTCACCGCGCGCCCCGTGCTCGTCAAGCTCGCGCCCAACGACCCGGACATCGCGGGCACCGCAACGCTCGCGGCCCGTCACGGCGCGGACGGGATCACGGCGATCAACACCGTGCCCGGGTTCCTCACGGGACGCGGCGGCGAAGAGCGGGTGGGGGCGGGGACGGGTGGGACGAGCGGTCCGGCGCTGCTGCCGGTCGGCCTGGCCGCGGTGCGGGAGGTGGCGGGCGCGGTCGACGTGCCGGTGATCGGGGTGGGCGGGATCCTCGCGGGCCGTGACGCAAGGGCCTACATGCGGGCGGGGGCGTCGCTGGTCCAGGTCGGCACCGGCTCGTTCGCGGATCCGCGGTGCGCGGCCCGCGTGGCGAGGGCGTTGGCGGTGGACATGCTGGTGTGACCGGCAGATGTGTAAACCATACATGACAAAATGTAATCTGGGCATTACATTGTGAACGATTTCACATTCGGAGGAAGGCCGGTTCGCGACCTCATGAAGGACCGGATCATCGTGGCGCTGGATGCGCCCGACGGGGCGGCCGCGCTGGCGGTCGTCGACCGCATCGGGCCGGCGTGCGGTTTCTACAAGGTGGGGCTCGAACTGTTCACGGCTGAGGGGCCGGGGGTTGTGGAGGCGCTCGGGGCGAGGGGGAAACGTGTGTTCCTGGATCTCAAGCTGCACGACATCCCCAACCAGGTGGCCGGCGCGGTGGCCCGCGCGGGCGAACTCGGGGCGACGCTCCTGACCGTGCACGCCATGGGGGGGCGCGACATGCTGGCGGCGGCGAGGGACGCGGCGCCCGGGTCGCTCACGCTGCTGGGTGTAACCGTGCTGACATCGCTGGACGGACCGGGGCTCGAGGCTCTCTTCGGGCGCCGCGTGGCGGACGCGGGAGCCGAGGCCGACCGTTTGGCGCGCCTGGTGCGCGAGGCGGGGCTGGGGGGGGTGGTGTGCTCGGCCGCCGAGGCGGCGCGGGTGCGGGAAACCATGGGTCGCGGCGCGCTCGTCGTGACACCCGGCATCCGTCCCGCCGACGACCCGATCCAGGACCAGCGCCGCGTCCGCACGGCGAGCGAGGCATTCGCCGCGGGGGCCTCGCACATCGTCGTCGGCCGTCCGGTCACGCAAGCCGGGGACCCGGCCGCCGCCTTCGCGCGCTTCGCCGCCGAGGCGCGGGAGGCGCGGGACGATCGTTGACCCGGTGGTGATACCCGTCCCCTATTCTCCCTTTCCATGAAACTCCACGACTCGCTCACGCGCAGGACCCGCCGCTTCGAACCGCTGCGGCCCGGGCGCGTCACGGTCTACGGGTGCGGCCCCACCGTCTACGACTTCGCGCACATCGGGAACTTTCGCACCTTCGCCGTCTACGATCTTCTCCACCGTTACCTGCGCTGGCGCGGCCACGAGGTCGACTTCGTGGTGAACTTCACCGACGTGGACGACAAGACCATCACGGGCGCGGCCGACGCGGGCCTGCGCCTGGCCGAGCACACCGAGACCTTCGTCAAGGCCTTCCTGGACGACGCCAAAACGCTCGGTTTCCTTCCCTTCTCGGGCCACCCGCGGGCCACCGCCCATATCCCCGCCATGGTGGCGTTCGTCGAGGGGCTCGTGGAGCGGGGCAGCGCCTACCTTGCGGCGGATGGTTCGGTCTACTACGCGGTGACCTCCTTCGACCGCTACGGACGCCTGTCCGGCAAGGGCGGCGAAGACGGCGCCGGACGCGCCCGGATCGACGCCGAGGACTTCGAGAAGCGGGACCCGCGCGACTTCGCGCTCTGGAAGCCGGCGCAGGCCGCCGACCGCGAGGTGGGCGCGGTGTGGGACTCGCCCTGGGGTCCGGGGCGCCCCGGATGGCACCTGGAGTGCTCGGTCATGGCCACCTCCCTGCTCGGCGACACGATCGACATCCACCTGGGCGGCGAGGACCTCCTCTTCCCCCACCATGAGAACGAGATTGCGCAGTCGGAGGCGGCCACCGGTGAGCCCTTCGCCCGCTTCTGGGTGCACGTCAAGCACCTCAAGGTCGACGCCCGCAAGATGTCCAAGTCGCTTGGCAACTTTCACACGGTGCGCGAACTCCTCGACGAGGGGTACGATCCCGCCGCGATCCGCTGGACCCTGCTCTCCGCCCACCATCGCAGCGAGCTCAACTTCACGCGCGACGGCCTCGACGACGCCACCGCCGCGGTGCAGCGCCTGGTGGACTTTCGCCGCCGGCTGCGCGACTCCCCCGCCTCGCGTGGCGATGGCCGGGGGTTGGCCGCGCGCGCCGCCGAGCACCTGGCCGCCTTCGGCCGCGCGCTCGACGACGACCTGAACGTGCCCCGCGCCACGGCCGCGCTCTGGACCCTGGTGAAGGAGGTGAACACGGAGCTGGACGGTGCGGGAGGCAGGGTGGCCCGCACGGACCGCGAGGCCGTGCTCGGCGCCCTGGCGGAGATGGACGCCGTGCTGGGCGTTGTCGGCCTGGCGGAATCGTCGCGCAAGGTGGCCGGCGCGGACGAGGAGCGCGTGCAAACCCTGGTGGAGGCCCGGGAGCAGGCGCGCGCGGCGAGGGACTTCGCCACCGCCGACCGGATCCGCGACGAACTGGCGGCGGAAGGGATCCGGCTGGAGGACACACCGGGGGGCACGCGTTGGACGCGCGTCCGGACCGGACCCTGAGAGCGTCGGACCGCATCGGATCGCGAGGGGCTTCCGCGGCACTTCCGCAGGCGCCAACTTTCGGGGTTCGCTGACGTAGCTCAGTTGGTAGAGCAGCTGATTTGTAATCAGCAGGTCCGGGGTTCGAGTCCCCGCGTCAGCTTTCCCGGGCGCCCCCCGCGTGATCCCATCGTCAGCCTCCATTGATCCCCCCCGGCGGAATAGTTATCTTTCTTTGCTCGTTTCCATCCGAGCCCGAGAGACGCACGGCCAGCCTGGCGGGCGGGGTGGGAACGTGTTTTTTGGTGGGGTACCGAAGCGGCCAACCGGGGCAGACTGTAAATCTGCTGGCGAATGCCTACGGAGGTTCGAATCCTCCCCCCACCATGGGCAGGCCTGACGGGGGAGATCGACAGCCCCCGGATGATCGCGGGAGTAGCTCAGTTGGCTAGAGCATCAGCCTTCCAAGCTGAGGGTCGCCGGTTCGAGTCCGGTCTCCCGCTCTGGGTCCGGCCAGGGGGTGCCCCCGGGCCGGACCGGAAGCGAGGTGCTCTGGTAGCTCAGTGGTAG
>JAAXGM010000089.1 GCA_012267435.1 Gemmatimonadota bacterium | reverse complement strand
CGGTCGAGGACCACGAAGGGGATGCCGTGTTCGCCCGCGGCCTCCATCGAGAGCGCCATGGTGGAGAGGTAGGTGTAGTAGCGGGTGCCGATGTCCTGGATGTCGAAGAGGAGGACCTCGATGCCGTCGAGCATCTCGGCCGTGGGTGCCCGGATCGAGCCGTAGAGCGAGTGGACGGGCAGGCCGGTGCGCTCGTCCACGCCGCTCTCGACGCGGACCCCGGCCTCGGCGCTGCCACGGATGCCGTGCTCGGGGGAGAAGAGCGCGACAAGGTCGACGTCGGGGTGGTCTGCCAGCAGGTCGATCGAGGGAGTGCCGGCGCGGTCGCGGCCGGTGTGGTTGGTGATGAGGCCGACGCGGCGGTTGCGGACGAGGGCGAGGGAGTCGGTGAGGAGGACTTCGATGCCGGGGCGGACGGTGGGTGGGGACCGGGTGGCGGCGGAGTTGTCGGTGGATGCGAGCGGGGCGGGATTCGGGTCGGAGTCGCCGCCGGGCGAGCAAGCGGCGGCGGCGAGAAGGAGGGTGGGGAGAAGGGGGGACCTGAGCGGGTCGCGCGCGCCGCGATGAATCGGAATCGTCCGGGATGAGGTCAACGTGGGAACGGGTGCCGGGGTGAGTGGAGTATTGTAGAGTAAAGGTACGATTCATCATCCGGTTTCGGGGAGGAACAGCCCGTATGCCGGGGACTACGTTCCGGGAACGATGATGCGCTTGATCAGCCGGGCCGCGCGGAGAATGCCGCCGCCGATCCCCTCGGCACCTGTGGCCCTGGCGTCGCTGGCGTCAACGATTGCGGCGCGATCCTCTTCTGGTCCAGGGACCGTGCCAATCGGAACAGGAACACCGGGAACAAGTAGGCGAAACGCCACCGTCCATACGGCTCTCGCTCCCGGTGCCGGCGTCCGTTACGCCATTCCGGCCGTTTCGCGCTATCTTGTTCAATGGACGCGCTCAACCAACGTGGCCGGTGCCGACTGACCCGGTGACCCTGCGGTCCGCGCGTCGCCGCCCCCGGCGCCTCTCCCTCCCGCGCCCCCTTTTCGCGCGTTCTCGCTCTCCGGTCTCCTTGGCGCTCCTCACCCTCCTTCTCTCCTCGTGCCACTCATCCGGACGCACGCCCCGCTCCGACACCCCATCTCCCCCCGACCCACCCCCGCCCACCCCGGACACCACACAGACACCACAAAACGCATACTCCGCCATCCCACCAGCACCCTCCGCCCACCCACCGGCCCCCACCGACCCCCTGTACGACGCCCGCCCCTGGGCCGCGCGCACCCTGGACGACCTCACCCTGGAGGAGAAGGCCGGCCAGCTCATGATGCCCTGGCTCCTGGGCGACTTCGCCCCGGAAGGCTCTGCGGCCGGCGAGCGGGCGCGCGCGATGGTCGAGGAACACCAGGTCGGCGGCATCATCATCTCCGTGGGATCGCCTACGGAGGTGGCGGCAAAGCTGAACTGGCTGCAATCGCTCTCCGATCTGCCCCTGCTGGTGAGCGCCGACCTGGAGGCGGGGGCGGGCTTCCGCTTCGACGGGGTGGTGCACGCGCCGACCAACATCTGGCTCGGCGGGGCGACGCGGTTCCCGGCGCTCATGGCGGTTGGCGCAGCCGGCGATCCCGGGCTGGCCTACGAGATGGGCCGGGTCACCGCGCTCGAGGCACGCGCGATCGGGGTGCACGTCCCCTTCGCGCCGGTGCTGGACGTCAACAACAACCCCGAGAACCCGGTCATCAACGTGCGTTCCTTCGGCGAGGACCCGGAGCAGGTGGGGATGCTCGGAGCGGCCTTCGTGCGGGGGCTCCAGGACCACGGCGCGATCGCCACGGCGAAGCACTTCCCCGGCCACGGCGACACCGGGGTCGACTCGCACATCGCGCTGCCGGTCATCCGGGTGAGCCGCGAGCGCATGGACTCGGTGGAGCTGCCACCCTTCCGCCGCGCGGTCGAGGCGGGGCTGGGCGCGATCATGACCGCGCACATCACCGTGCCCGAGATGACCGGCGCGCGCACGCCCGCGACGCTGGCGCCCGCCGTGCTGACCGGGCTGCTTCGCGACGAGATGGGGTTCGGCGGCCTGGTCTTCACCGACGCGATGGACATGGCCGCGGTCGACCGCCTCTACGAGCGCGGCGAGGCGGCGGTGCGGGCGCTGGAGGCGGGAGCGGACGTGATCCTCATGCCGCCCGACCTGGCGGCTGCCCGGGACGGGATCGTGGAGGCGGTGCGGTCCGGGCGCCTGAGCGAGGAGCGTGTGGACCGTTCGGTGCTGCGCATCCTCCACGCGAAGGAGAAGCTGGGGCTGCAGCGCGAGCGGACCGTCGACCTGGACCGCATGCGTGCCACCGTGGGAGTGCGGGCGCACCTGGCCGTCGCTCAGGCCGTCGCAAACCGCTCCGTCACGCTCCTCAAGGACGAGCGCGAGCTGATCCCCCTCCTGGGGACGCCGACCGCCAACGTGTATTCGGTGACGTACCGCCGGCCGAACGACCTGCGCGCGGGCCGGGCCTTCAACGCGGGGCTGCGGCAGACCTACCGGCGGCTGCGGACCGCGTACGTCGAACCGGAGACGACGAGGGATGAGTACAACACCATCCTCACGCGCGCCCGCAGCATGAACCTCACCGTCGTGTCGCTGCACGTGGGCGTGCGAACCGCGTCGGGGTCGGTCGCGCTGCCGGAGGAGGCCGTCGAGTTCGTGAAGAAGCTGGCCCGGTCGCCGCGCCCGTCGATCGTGGTGGCCTTCGGCAATCCGTACCTGCTGTCGGAGTTTCCGGAGGTGGGGACGTACCTGACCGCGTGGTCGGGGATCCCGGTGGCGGAGCGAGCCGCCGCGGACGCGATCCTGGGCCGGATCGCGGTGACCGGGAAGGCGCCGACCCGCATCGCGGGGTTCGAGATCGGGGACGGGCTGAGGATCGAGGCGAAGGGGGACAACGGGAGGTGAGGCTCACAGCCCTGGTCGCGCTGGCCGCCCTGGGATCGTGCACGGGCGCGGCGACCTCGCCACCTGCCACTGCACCCGCTCCCGCGCCGCCCACCCCCACCCTGGACGACGACGCCCGCCGCTGGGTCGACGAGACGCTCGCAACCCTGACGTTACGTCAGGCTATTGCCCAGCTCGTCATCCCCTGGATCCCCGGCGGCTACGCCTCGGAGAGCGATCCGGAGTTCCAGGAGCTCCTCGGGTGGGTCGAACGCGGCCTCGGCGGCGTCTCGATCTCGATCGGCGTGCCGGACGCCTACGTGGCCAAGCTCAACCGGCTCCAGTCCCGCGCCCGGATCCCGCTCCTGGTCACCTCGGACTTCGAGAACGGCGGCCCGGGGATGCGGATCAACCACAGCTACGCCATCCCGTCGCTCCTGGCGCAGGGCGGGGGCACGAGCTTTCCCCCGACGATGGCATTCGGGGCCGCGGGCGACGAGAAGCTGGCCTTCGAGTACGGGCGCATCACCGCCGTCGAGGCGCGCGCGGTGGGCGTGCACTGGCTCTTCGCGCCCGTCCTCGACGTGAACAGCAACCCCGAAAACCCGGTCATCAACACCCGCTCCCTGGGCGAGGACCCCGAGGCGGTGGGCCGCCTGGGCGCCGCCTTCATCCGGGGCGCGCGGCTGGGCGGAGCGCTCACGACCGCCAAGCACTTCCCCGGCCACGGCGACACCCGCACCGACTCGCACATCGAGCTGCCGGTCATCGGGGCGGACCGGGGGCGCCTCGACCGGGTGGAGCTCGTCCCCTTCCGCACGGCGGTCGCCGCCGGCGTGGATGCGGTGATGACCGCGCACGTGGCGGTGCCGGGCGTGCTCGGCGACGACCGCCCCGCGACGATGTCGCCCGAGCTCATGACGGAGCTGTTGCGCGGTGAAATGGGTTTCGACGGTGTCCTCTTCACCGATGCGCTCCGAATGGGCGCCATCACCGACGGGTACGGAGCCGGCGAGGCCGCGGTGCTCGCGCTCGAGGCCGGGTCGGATGTGCTGCTCGCGCCGGACGGCATCGGGGTGACCATCGACGCGGTGGCCGCCGCGGTGGAGTCGGGGCGCGTCACCAGGGAGCGGATCGACGAGTCGGTGCGCCGGCTGCTGGAGGCGAAGGCCCGGCTGCGTCTGCACCGCGGCGCCCGGGTGGATCCCGCTGCGGTGGCGGTCCGGGTTGGCACGACCGAGCACCGGGCAATGGCTGAACGGGCGGCGGCCGCCTCGCTCACACTTGTGCGTGACCACGATGGGGTGCTGCCGCTGGCACCCGGGTCGAGCATCCTGAGCGTGACCTACGCGCGGCCGGATGCCCTGCTCGCCGGCAGGACCTTCGACGCGACGCTGCGCCCCTTCGCCGCCCGCATGTCCGCCGCGCGAGTCGGCCCGGACACCCCGTGGGCCGTGTACGACTCGCTTCTGCACGCCGCCGGCGCCGCGGACGCCGTGGTGGTGGGCGCGTACGTGCCGCCTCGCTCGGGAGTGGGCTCGGTGGGCGTCCCCGCCGCCTTCCGCGCCTTCGTGGACCGGTTGCACGGGCTCGGCGGGCCGCGCGTGGCGATCGTGTCGTTCGGCAGTCCGTACCTGCTGGCGGCGTTCCCTGAGGCGGGCACGTACATGGTGGCGTGGGGCGGTTGGGAGGTGTCACAACGCGCCGCCGCGAGGGCGGTGACGGGGGCGGCGCCGGTGACGGGTCGGCTGCCGATCTCGATTCCGCCGCTGCACGGTGTGGGGGAGGGGCTGGACCGGGGTGTCGTGGAGAGGGTGGCCGGGGGGGAGCAGGCAGGCGAGGCGCGTCCGGATCCGCTGCGTGAGGTGGGGTTCGTGCCGGGGAGGGGGGAGGAGGAGGGGGATCGTGGGGCTGGGACTTCCTCTGGCGATCACGCGGCGGGAGGGCCTGGGCGGTGGCGGGGCGAGGTGGTGTATCCGGAGTGCATGACCCAGCCGGACCGGGCCGCCACGGACCTTGCCGATGCCTTCTGCCGCTCCGGCGGCGCGATCGTCTCCCCACGCGAAGTCGACCCCGCGCGCGCCGCCATGAGCGCCGACTCCCTCACCGCGCTCGACGACTTCATCCTGGCCGCCCTCGCCGATTCGGCCGCCTCCGGCGCGGCCCTGGCCGTGGTGCGGCGGGGCCGGCTCGTACGCCTGCGCGGCTACGGCCACCTCGACTGGGACCCCGGCGCCCCCCCCGTCACCCCGGCCTCGATCTTCGACCTGGCCTCGCTCACCAAGGTGGTGGGCACGACCACGGCCGTCGTCATCCTCATCCAGCGCGGCCTGATCGCGCTCGACGACCTGGTCATCGACCATCTCCCCTGGTGGGACGACGGCGACCCGGCCAAGTCGCGGGTCACCATCCGCCAGCTCCTCGTGCATCGCGCCGGCCTGCCGCCCTTCCGCCGCTTCTTCCTGGAGATGGAGGGCCGCGCGGCCTACGAAGACGCGATCGGCGGCCTCCCACTCGACCATCCCCCCGGCGAGCGCACCGTCTACTCCGACATCGGCCTCATGACCGCGGCCTTCATCGTCGAGGCCGTCACCGGAATGGCGCTCGACGACTTCCTGCGCGCCGAAGTCTGGCGCCCCCTCGGCATGGCCGACACCGATTTCACTCCCGATCCCGCGCTCTGGGACCGGGTCGCCACGACCGAACTGGACGAGGACTATCGCGGCCTCCACGTCCACGGCGTCGCGCACGACGAGAACGCCTACGCGATCGGCGGCGTCGCGGGGCACGCCGGCCTTTTCAGCTCGGCTCGCGACCTGGCCGTCTTCGCCCAGATGATGCTCGACCGCGGCGTCGCAGCCCCCTGCCGGGCCGACGCGGCCTCCGGCCTGCCCTGCCACCGCCCCCGCTTCGCCCCCGTCTCGATCTTCGCGCAGGGTTGGGCCGGCCGCATCACCCGCCGGCAGTCCCCCGAGTCCTCGCGCGCCCTCGGCTGGGACACGCCGTCCGACCGTTCCTCCGCCGGCGACTACTTCTCGGCCCGCTCCTTCGGCCACACCGGCTACACCGGCACCTCGCTCTGGATCGACCCCGTGCAACAGCTTGCGGTCGTCCTGCTCACCAACCGCGTGAACCCCACGCGCGACAACGGCAGGCACATCCCGCTGCGCCGGGGGGTGCACGATCGGGTCGCACGTGCGATCATGGACACGTCTCCGCGGCTTCGGCCGGGCGCGCCCGGTCCCCCCTGATCGACTCACACGACACACTCCCCATCATGAACTTCGGCGGCCTCGACTTCGCGGTCCTCGTCCTCTACATGGCCGGCGTGACCGCCTGGGGGGCCTGGCTCGGGCGCGCGAACCGCGGCGGGACCGACTACTTCCTCGGCAACCGCAACCTTCCCTGGTGGGCGGTCATGCTCTCGGTGGTGGCGACCGAGACCAGCACGCTCACCTTCCTGTCGATCCCGGGCGTCGCGTACCTCGGCACGCTGGCGTTCCTGCAGCTTGCCATCGGCTACCTGGCGGGCCGCGCGGTCGTCTCGTGGATCCTGCTGCCGGCCTACTACCGCGGCGAGCTCTCCACGGCCTACGCCCTCCTCGAGACCCGATTCGGCGGTTCGGCGCGGCGCTACGCGTCGGGGATCTTCATGGTCACGCGTCTCCTGGCCGACTCGGTGCGCCTCTTCGCGACCGCGATCCCGCTGGCGATCATCACGGGGTGGTCGTACCCCGTGTCGATCCTGGTGATCGGCGCGGCGACGCTGGCCTACACCTACTACGGCGGCATCAGGGCGGTCGTGTGGGTCGACGCGCTGCAGATGGCGCTCTACGTCGGCGGCGGGCTGATCGCGCTCCTGCTCCTGCACATGGCAGTTGACGGGGGCTGGTCCGCGATCCTCGCCAGCGCGGGTTCGGCCGGAAAGATGCAGGTGCTCGACTTCACCGCCTCGCCCGCGGTGGCCTACACCTTCTGGGCGGGCCTGATCGGCGGCGGCTTCCTGTCCATGGCCTCGCACGGGACCGACCAGCTCATCGTGCAGCGCCTGCTGACCTGCCGCGACGTGGTGCAGAGCCGGCGGGCGCTGATCGGGAGCGGGTTCGCGGTCATCGTGCAGTTCGCGCTCTTCCTCTTCGTGGGGCTCGGGCTGTGGGTCTTCTTCGAGGGACGCGAGTTCGCGGGCTCGGACGAGATCTTCGCGCGCTTCATCATCGAGGAGATGCCGGCGGGCGTGCGGGGGCTGCTGATCGCGGGGGTGTTCGCGGCCGCGATGTCGTCGCTGTCGTCGTCGATCAACTCGCTGGCGTCGGCGAGCGCGTACGACTTCTGGGGGCCGCTCCGGCGGCGGCGCGGAGGTGGCGGCAGCACGGATACGGGCGGTGACGTGGCCGCGGCCATCGTTGCCGAGGCCGACCGCGACATCATGATCGCGGGCAAGGTCTTCACGCTGGTGTGGGCCGGCCTGCTGATTGTGGGCGCCATCGTGTTCATCCCGCTGTCGGAGGGTACGGCGGCGGTGGAGGTGGCGCTGGCGGCGGCCTCGATGGCGTACGGGGGGCTGCTGGGCGCGTTTGCGCTGGGCGTGCTTACGCGGCGGGTTGGCCAGACGGGTGCGATTGTCGGGATGACGGTGGGCGTGGGGACGGTGGTGGTGATCTGGGCGACGGCAAGGAGCGCGGTCGCGTGGCCGTGGTTCGTGTTGATCGGGCTGGTGGTGACGATGGTCGTCGGGTCGGCAGTCAGGACGAGGCGCTGAAGACGGTGGCCGGGACTATCAGGATGGAGCGTCCGTGGCGTCGACGCGGGGACTTCTGGATCGGGGTGGACGGTGGGGGGACGCGCTCGCGGGCGCTGGTGGGTGACCGCGAGGGGCGGGAGGTGGGTGCGGCGGATGGAGCTCCGGGGCTGATCGATCCCGCTCGGACCCAGGCCACGACGGTCCACGTGACGCTTGTGGCTTACGCGGCGGTCCGACGGGCTGAGGTGGCGCTCCCCGTGCGCGCCCTGTGGGCCGGACTGGCGGGCGCGGGCAATGAGCGGGCACGGGCGATCGTCGAAAGGGCGCTGCAGCGCACATTCCTGACACGGCGGGTGGTCGTCGGCTCCGATCTGGAAGCGGCGCACGCGGACGCCTTCGGCGAGGGCCCCGGCGTGCTCCTGGTGGCGGGCACCGGTTCCGCGGTGCGCGCGGTGGACCCGCGGGGCGAGGTGGTGACGGTGGGGGGGTGGGGCGCGCTGCTGGGCGACGAAGGTGGGGGCTACGGCATCGGTCTGGACGGGATTCGCGCCGTGCTGCGCTCGGCCGACGGGCGGGAGCCGGAAACGGATCTCACCGACGCGCTGCTCTCCGAGACGGGCGCGGCGGGACCGCGTCAGCTCGCCGACTGGGCGGTGGGCGCGAGCAAGGGAGATATCGCGGCGTTGTCGGTGGCGATCGCGAAGGTGTCGAAGACGGGCGATGTGGTGGCCGCGCGGGTCGTTCACCGGGCGTTGAGCGCTGTGCGCGAGCACCTGGAGGCCGTGCTGGGGCGGACGGGGGGGTGGGA